>NZ_AWXA01000006.1:0-38618 GCF_000478965.1 Megasphaera vaginalis (ex Srinivasan et al. 2021) | reverse complement strand
GAGACCGCAGTCTTCCTTTTTTGTATTCTTTTCCGTTCAGCGCAGCAGTACAAAAGCGGCAACAGCGGCAAGCACAACGACGATAACGACGGCAACACCGATTCCCGTCGTCTTTGCCGATACGCTCGGCATCTCCTCTTCCTTGCGGCTGCCCGGCGGCGGCAACGGCGCGCCGCAATAAGGGCAGGTCTTTGCACCTGGCGGAACCGGCTTGCCGCATCGCGGACATTTCATCAGCAACCTCTCCTTTCGCTCCAACAAACCGGCAGGATGACCATCCCGACCGGATTTCGCGCAGTCTATACCAGCTGCACCGTTAAAAACTCGTTCTCAGCAGCGGCGGCCAGGAAAACCTGCAGCATCGCTGCGCCATAAGCAGACAAATACGCTTCGTCAGCCAACTTGCGCGGCACTTTGAGAAGCGTTTCCTCGCCGATTTCGCCGAGCAGATCGTGTAAAGCGTCCAGATTGGCGCCGTAATAGTCCGGAAAGGCGAAGAGACGCTGCAAGTAATGATGCGCCTCGTCTTTTGTCTTCATTCGCTCCGCGTCTATCAGGTATTCGTTCATCGCTGACTCTCCTCAATATAACTGCTGAAAATCCTTATAATGGTCGGCAGAATAATAAATCAGCCCGTCATTGGAATAGACGATACGCTTGGCGCCGCGATTGCCTTTGACGTAATCGATATCGCATTCCCGCCAAGTACGGCCTTGCTTGTCGGGAACGGCTTTTTCATAGTTCCCGTAGCGGTCGCCGCCGATACTCTTGCCCGGCGCCACCGTATCCAAGGTTCCCTTATCTTTCCAGCCCAGCGCTTGCGCCTCTTTTTTCGTAATATAGTTGGACGGCAGCTTTTTATAGGCGTGAATATACGCGGCGACATGATCCTTATCGGTATACGTTCCCCGTTCTTCCACGCTGACTTGCTGCTTTGCCGCAGACGCCGGTTTGGCGGCAGCCGCATCATTGCTTTTGCCGCAGCCGGCCAAAACGAAAAGAGCGACAAAGGCGATGAGAGCATACGTAATAATCCGTTTCACGAACGTCCTCCTTTCGGTACTGTTCCGAACAGCGACGCCTTATCCGCCGGCCGCGCGGAAAGAGACGGCTTGCTCATATTGGCCGTCTCTTCTGTCCGCGTCATCCACGATAAGGGCATGCCGTGCGTCGCGGAACCGATTTTTTCATTTAATGTTATTTTTCCAATTGGGCGTAATGGCACGATGATAAGCAAGAGAATGCGCCAGCTCGGCGACAGCCGCATAGTTGGCGCGAACGCCTTCACTGTTGTTCGTGTACGTGGCCGCTTTGTCCTGCGTAATGCCGATCTTCTGCGCTTCCGCTTCCGCGTCGATATTGGCGCCTAAGAAAATAAATTCCCAGCCGTCCTTTTCCTTCTTGTCGGAAATCATGCGCTTGACCGCATCCTGCGTATATTCTTTGCTGCTGTTTTCCAATCCGTCCGTAATGATCACGAAAAGCACTTTATTACCTTTATCGGCAATGCCCGCCGTCTTTTCCACCGTATGTATCGTCGTGCCGACGGCATCGTAAAGAGCCGTCATACCGCCGACCTGATAATCCTTATCGGTCATCGTCTTGACATCGGCAAGCTTAGCTCTGTCATACACCGTTTCTGCATGGTTATTGAACAGCACCGTCGTTACATTGGCATCGACGGCGAGTTTCCGTTCCTTTTCGATCATGGAATTGAAACCGCCGATCGTATCGCTTTCCAGCCCGCCCATGGAACCGCTGCGGTCCAAGACAAGCACCATTTCCAGATGATTCGGTTTTTCTTCCGGCACGGCAGGGACCTTCGTCACCTCCGCGGCCTGCGGATCCGGCGCGGACGTCGCCGGCGCCGTCGTCGACGTCGAACCGTTATCCGCCGCCGACTGCGTGATTTGCGTCAGCGGATTGGCTTCCTTGAGCTGGGCCAGGATCAGACTGCCGATATCGACGGTCCGCGCCGCAGCGGGAGCGGCGGCGGAAACGGCGAAGCATACGGTTGTCACGGCCAAAGCCGCGCTTACTTTGTTTATCTTCATGATAGTAGTCTCCTTTCTTACGCTAAGCGCTTACACGATCTTCTTCCTATCTTTAATTGTTCATTCATTTTATCATAAAGAGCTTCCCCTTGTTAGGCTTTTTGCAAAATCCATATACGGAAAGTCCCTGTTTTCTGTAATTGATAAACTGTTGTCTTCTTTTTGTGTCACAACTGTGACAATGGGCTGATTTTCTCTCGTCTTATCCCGCCGATCTTCCCCTTCTGACCGGCAGGAAAGGGCTGCAAAAAACCGGCCGAAGCCGCTTATCTTGACTATCATCGGACAATCTATTAAAATGAGACAGGATCAGGAAATGTTATATACTATTTCCCTGCTCCGCCGTTGCCGTTCATTTTCCTGTATGTCCGGCAGCGCCGTATTAAAAAGACAGCATATCTGTCTCAGCGCTAGCTCTTGCACTCAGGCAAGAAGACGAGGAAGAGGTCGTCGAACAGTCAGCGGATGCCTCTCGGCAAGATCTGCCGATACGAACTGTAAAAGCCCTTCGGTAACGGAGGGGACAAAGCAGACTCGAGATCAACAGGAACTTTATCTACTTTATTTTATAGAGGAGGTTCTTGCACATGTGCGGAATATTAGGGTACGTCGGTAATGAACAGGCTGCCCCGTTTTTAATCGAAGGATTGACGAAGCTGGAATACCGCGGCTACGATTCCTCCGGTATCGCCGTCGACGACGGCCAGACGATTCGCGTGGAAAAATGTGTCGGCCGTCTGGCATCTTTAGTCGATAAGATTGCCGGCAACATGCCTGTCGGCACCGTCGGCATCGGCCATACCCGCTGGGCGACGCACGGCCGTCCGTCGGATATCAACGCGCACCCCCACACGGACGGCACGGGGAATTTCGCCGTCGTCCACAACGGCATTATTGAAAATTATTTGCCTCTGAAGGAAGCGTTGCTCAAAAAGGGCCACGTCTTCCAATCGGAAACGGACACGGAAGTCGTCGTTCATCTGTTGGCTGATCTGTACGCCGGCGATTTTGAAAAGGCCGTACGAAACGTGCTGCACCGCATTGACGGCTCGTACTCGCTGGTCTTTATGTCCAAAGCCGATCCCGGCGTTCTGATTTGCTCGAAAAAAGACAATCCTCTTGTCGTCGGCCTCGGGGAAGGAGAAAATTTCATCGCTTCCGATATTCCGGCGATCATTACCAGGACGCGGAAAACGTATATCTTAAGCGACGGAGAGATGGCCGTCGTCCGCAAGGACGCCGTCACTGTCACCGACCTTTCCGGAGAAAAGCTCGACAAGAAGATCTTTGAAGTAACGTGGAATGCTGAAACGGCCGAAAAGGGCGGTTATGAACATTTCATGCTCAAAGAGATCCACGAACAGCCGAAAGCTGTCCGCGATACGACGTCGCCCCGCATCTCCAAAGACGGCAGTCGGATCGTCATGGATGAACTGAACTGGGACGCCGCTTACCTGAACGGCTTCCGCAAGATTTTTATCGTTGCCTGCGGAACGGCGTACCATGCCGGTCTCGTCGGCAAGACGTACATCGAAAAGCTGGTCCGCATTCCGGTGGAAACGGATATCGCTTCCGAATTCCGCTATCGCGATCCGATCATCGATGAGGGAACACTGCTCATCGTCGTCAGCCAGTCCGGCGAAACGAGCGACACCCTGGCGGCGTTGAAAGAAGCAAAACGGCGCGGCGCCAAGACGTTAGCCATAACCAACGTCGTCGGCTCCTCCATCGCCCGTGAAGCCGATCAGGTCGTTTATACTTGGGCCGGCCCGGAAATAGCTGTCGCCTCGACCAAAGCGTATACGACACAGCTTGTTACGTTTTTCATGCTGTCTCTCTACATGGCCGCCATCAAACAGACACAGCCTGCCGACCGCCTCACGGCCCTGATCGGCGAATTGCGCAACCTGCCGGACCAGATCGGCCGCACCTTGGAAGACGTCGAGCCGATCAAGACCTTCGCCAAGAAATACGGTTTCAACGAAGACGCCTTTTTTATCGGCCGTTCCCTGGATTATAACGTCGCCATGGAAGGCTCGCTGAAGCTGAAAGAAATTTCTTACATTCACGCAGAAGCTTACGCCGCCGGTGAATTGAAGCACGGTACGCTGGCGCTGATCGTCAACGGCGTCCCCGTTATCGCCTTGGCTACCCAGAAGAGCGTTTATGAAAAGACGCTGAGCAATATCAAAGAAGTCAAAGCCCGGGACGCCATCGTCATCGGCATTGCCGCTGCAGGCGACACGGAGCTTGTAAAATATGTCGACCACGTAATTCGCGTTCCCGAAATCGACGAACTGCTGATGCCGATTCTGGCCGTTATCCCGCTCCAACTTCTGGCTTATTACGCAGCTATCACCAGAGGCTGTGATGTCGACAAGCCGCGCAATCTGGCAAAATCGGTCACTGTCGAATAAACGTCAGTCACCAACGTAATACGCGAAAAGAGCATCTTCCCCCGAAGATGCTCTTTTTTTACCCCTATATAATTCCCTATCTTATACGTTATTCCGCTGCCGGCCTCTTTTTCGGAACCAGCATTTTTCCCGGTTTGACGAAAAACCAGCAGACGACGGCGACGATACCGAAAAGAGACGTAGCCGTAAAGGCTTCATTCCAACCGTAATTGGTAACGAAATAGGCCGTTACAATCGGGGCCAGAACGCCGCCGATATTTCCCCAAAGATTCATCCAGCCCGAAACGGAGCCGGTATACTGACCGCCTAACGAGATTACCGTCGACCAGCTGGCGCTCATGGAAAATCCCAAGGCTCCCAACGAAACGGACATCCAGAAAATATTCATCGCCGCACTCGGCGTATGAGCCGCAATGTAAAGGCCGAGAGAACAGACGGCGACACCGGCCATTGCCGTTACGGTACGCATGGAATATTGGCGTTCGCTGTTTGCGCCGTTAGCCATCTTATCGGAGATGAACCCGGCAACAAAGACCATGGCCATTAACGCAACCCAGGGGAAAGAAGCCCAGATCCCCATCGTTTTCAACGATAAGCCGTGCACTTCCGTCAGATACAGCGGCAGCCAAGATAAAAACACATACATGATGTAGTCGACAACCATAAACTGAATGCCGACGGCCCAGAATTGGGACGAACGAAGAAAAGTTCCCCATGGAGCTACCGTTTTTCCCGTTGCGGCCGCGCTGCGCCCTTGATTGATATAATCGGCTTCCAGCTCATTTACATAAGGGCTGTCAGCCGGATTGTCAACGACAAAATGATGCCAAACATAAGCAAGCAGGACACCGACTGCGCCGAAAAGCAAGAACACGGCATGCCAGCCGAAAGCTGCCATCAACGCCACCGTCACAGCTGGGCCGACGACGGGACCGAAAAAAGTGCCGAGCAGAATCGACGAACTGGCCTTGCCTTTTTCATGTCGGTTGAACCAGTTGAACGTCGCCGCGCCTAAAGACGGAAAAACCGGGCCTTCGCCGAGACCGAACAGCAACCGCACGGCGGCAAAGCTGATCTTCCCTTTCGCCAAGGCCGTCAACGCCGTAAATACAGACCACCAGAGAATGGCCAGCGCGCCCGTCCGGCGCAGCCCCAGCCTTTCAGCCAACATACCGCCCGGCACCTGCATCAGCGCATACCCGGCAAAAAAGCAGGTCTGAATAAAGCCCATATCCATTTTTGTAAAACCGAATTCCTGCATAATAACCGGCGTGGCGACAGACAAATTGACACGATCCATATACGCGACAAAGCTGATCATAAAAATAAGAAAGGCGACCTTCCAGCGAAAGTTCGTCATTACGGCCTGTACAGCTCTGTTCTCCAATACTCGTTCCATCACTACATCCCCCTCTGTATGACAATATTCCCCCTGCTTTCCAAAAATTGTTAAAAAAAAACACCTGCCGCCATTTCCGAAGAAACGGCGACAGGGGCGATGTACGCGGTACCACCCTGTCATTATACTCATTGTCCGACAAGACGTTCATTAACGCTGAAACACGTCTGCGCCTCATATTCTCTAGAAAAATAAGTCGACGCCGAAACTCCCGGGCGATGTCAGCCACACTCCATGTGATCCGCTTTCACCAAATACGGACTCTCTTTACACCGTGAAAATGCGCTCTTCCCGTTCATCGTCTATAGCGGCAATTATGCCGCAGATGCAATTGTTTGGAAAGTTGCTTTTTATTATCCACGGAAGAAGACTCCTTGTCAAGGAAAAATTTTAATAATTTTAAATCGTTTTAAAGTTAAACGTTATATCTTAAATTTAACCTATTATGATGAATTCGCTCCGCGCATGCTTCCGGCTGAAAGCGCCGGCCCTCTCCTGCAATAAAAAAAGAGGGCGTCTGATGAAGTGTCACCCAACATTAGGCTATTTACTCCGGCAAGAAATCGTTGGCGTTTTTCTATGCAGATGCCTTCTTGTCTCGATATTCGATCAGGCTACGCAATCAAGGGATGCTTAAACGCGCTTCTCGTTGTAATAACATATATATCTTTCTTTACATTCCTCGAAATGGTGATATACCTATTCACAGTACATTCCTATTGGCCGAATTGCAGGCCCGTTGGCACGATTGTCGGTATCATCCAGTCCCAGTCCCCTGCTCTTGCGCAGACCGTAGCCGCAAAACGCGGTATTCTAAATCCGGGAGCCCTCGCCTCCGGCGGTTCCATGTATTATGAGGTGGCGTCCGACTACCTTATCCCCGATGGGTAAAGACGTCATGATGAATCGGGGCGAAGAGGAAGGGGGTACCCGTATCTTACGTTTCCTAATTTACAAGGTTCCGGAAAATGGGAAGCCCACATCTATGCCGGTAAGGGCGCCGGTCCTGTCAGCCATATCTGTGAACCCTATGGCTTTGCCGGTTCCTACTGCGTCACGCCGAAAGGGAATGCTCACGAAGAATATATATCAAAAATCTCCGCATCCTTTCGTTAAACAATGAAAAACGTACAGTTTTAATCGCCGTATTTCTTACGGAAAGGTCATCCATCTCCAACCGAAGGCCTATTCCATCGGCATAAATTATATTTACAGCCGGGCAGCTATTCCGGAAATGACATCACTGACCAGTACAGCCATATATACAGCCCGCCGGAACGGCATACAGGGTCCCGCTGACTTTGCAGATAAGCCGGATTTCCTTACAACTTGCGATCTAAGCAACAACAACTTCGGCAGAGCAGAATTTTCCTCGCCAAAGCCGCCTTCGTACCGATGAAAGACCTCATCGCGGAAGCCAACTGCGGATTCAACGCAGAAGACACAGGCATAAAAAATGGACAACATCCTCCTGCGCAAAACCACAGCATATATTAAATAAGGCAAAACAAACAGATTGTGCTCGTTCAGCTCCTGCTGAAAAGCCACAATCTGTTTTGTCTGTCCCATTATTTCTTTCGCAACGCTTGTAAAACTCCAGCCTATACCTCGCCAATCAAACGGTGCAGTTCGTTTAACCGTTCTTCCGTCTCCTCATTCCGGGAATGAACCGCCAAAAGCTTCCTGTAATTTCCCTGCTCCCTGACAATTTCCGGACTGATCGGATAAACAAGCTCAAAATACAGGCAAAGCATGCCTACATAAAAGTCGATCGTCGTCTGGGCAAGTTCGGCGGGAACCGCTTTCCGACGGCGTGCCGCTTCCATAACAGGTTCCGAAACAGCTGATGTTTCCAAATCAGAAATATTGACATGGAGCATATTCTTCTTGCCGAAAGCGTACACCGCATAGACACGGAAAATATCGATCTTATCCGCATCACGGACAATCTGGCAGAATAACCGTTGCCTTTCCGTCAAATCCACCTCCAGGCGATAAGCGCTGTGCTGTCCGACCGCTTCGCGGATGATATCATCCGCCGCGTCATCAGAAAGAAAATCGCGAATATGTCCCTCTGAAAACAAATAAGAAGCGCCATACCCGGCATGATCCATAGAATGACCGTCAACAAACGTATGGTACCTTCTCACCTGCTCGAACCGCCCAATATCATGGAGCAGGCCGATCAACCATACCAGATCTACGTCACTGCGGGGCAAGCCCAGACTTTCCGTGATGCATGCACAAAGCCCACCCACTTTAAAAGAATGGACGAGCTTCAACCGGATGGCTTCATCTGTCTGGTCAAACCGGGACAGATACGTATTAAATTTATTTCTGACCTCTTCCCGACTGATTGCCACCATCTGCAAATACTTCTTTCTCCCATCTATATATGAATTATTTCAGAAAATGCCCATATGTGCGCCGTAAGGCTTCCTTCATCGGCATTTCCGGCTTCCACCTCAAGGCTTCCATCGCCTTCCGGTTGGACAAGACAGAGCGGTAAATATCTCCTTCACGAGGTGCGGAAAATTCCGGTTGAATCGGCTTCCCTGCCACATCGCCCAGCAATTGCACCAGCGCCTTCAGACTGGTTTCCGTTTCCGTACTGAGATTATATACCTCATTCACCCGATCCGTTTTGAGCGCTGCATAAATCCCACTGGCAATATCGCCGGCATAAATGAAATCCCTCGTCTGATTGCCATCACCAAAAATAGAAATTCCTTCCCCGTAGGCAATCTTCTTTGTAAATATGCTGATAACTCCGCCTTCTCCCTGACGCTCGCCAAAAACATTGGCAAAACGGAGCACCACATAATCCAGACCATACAGCTGATGATACAGCTCCATATACTTTTCGGAAACCACTTTGCTGAGCCCATAGAAAGACAACGGACTCGCCGTCCGGTCTTCCCGTATCGGAAGCGCACTTTCAGGCACATCCCCGTAAGCGGCCGCCGTGGAAGAAAATACGACACGCTTCACACCGCCCGTCCTGGCCGCTTCCAGCACATTCACCATGCCGCCGATATTATTCCGTTCATCATATAGCGGATCCCGGATAGAGGCGTCCACCATCGTCTGCGCCGCCAGATGAACAATGGCATCAAAGCCGCCGGCCGCCATCAGCTTGCGTGCTCCTTCACTGCAAACATCCGCCTCCAGCAGAATCACCCCAGCAGGCAGATTCTCCCGAAGCCCGGTAGCCAGATTATCCAACACAACGACATCCTCGCCACGCTCCATCAGCAGCCGCGTCAAATGGGATCCAATAAACCCCGCCCCGCCGGTCACTAAAATTTTCATAATATGCCCCTTTTATCTTATAAACTATTCCCGCGCTTGCATTGCCGGAACCTCATCACTTAGAACTTAAACGTATCCTTAAGTCCCAGCCATTTCTGATCTTTGTCGCTCAAATTGAGTGGCGTGCCATCTTCCATGGCATATCCGCCACTTGCGGCATTTCCCGCATATTCTCCCTGCAGCTGAGGCCATATGATACCTATTTCAGGATCATTCCATGCCAGACCGCCCTCATCATTCGCATGCCAGAAATCATTCACCTTATAGCAGAACTCCGCTTCCGCACTAAGTACCAAGAATCCATGGGCGAACCCTTCAGGAATGAGGAACTGCTTTCTATTTTCCGCAGTCAATTCGATGCCATGCCACTTTCCATAGGTGACAGACTCGGAACGTAAATCTACGGCAACATCAAAAACGCTGCCACGGATAGCACGCACCAGCTTGCACTGAGGAAAATGTTTCTGGAAATGAAGTCCGCGCAGGACGCCTTTTTTACTCATAGACTGGTTATCCTGAACAAAACGGATATGGAAACCGGCTTCTTCCATATCCCTCTGATTATAAGTTTCCATGAAATACCCGCGATCATCCCCATGGATCGCCGGTGTGATTACACACAGCCCTTCGATACCGCCTACATTTTTTTCTACTCTTATCTGCCCCATATGTCACTTCTCCCTGCCTTCCCGACGATCCGCAACTACTTGCAAGTATCGTTTCAATGCATCTTTCCAGTCCGGCAACGGTGTAAAGCCATAATCCACAAGCTTCTGTTTATCCAACCGGCTGTTAAACGGCCGTGCTGCTTTGGAAACTCCATATTCCTTTGTCGTAACCGGCACAACCCTTGTCGTATATCCGGCCTGCTTAAATATTTCCACGGTAAAATCATACCAGGAAATAAAGCCACCCTCATTCGTCGCATGGTAATAACCATATTTTTCTGTTTCCACCATATCCACCAAGAGACGGGCAAGATCTAACGTATATGTAGGCGTCCCGACCTGATCATCAACAACACGAACCTCCTCGTGCGTCTTCCCCACATTCAGCATCGTCTTGATGAAATTTTTTCCGTTCGTGCCAAACACCCACGCGATACGGATAATGAAATATCTCTCCAGCAGTTCTGAAACCGCCAGCTCTCCACCAAGCTTTGTTTCCCCATATACATTAAGCGGTGCGTACTCTTTGCAATCCGGTTCCCAAGGCTTCGTTCCCTGCCCGTTGAACACATAATCCGTGCTGATATAAACCATCTTGGCATTTAACTTCTTTGCTTCTTCCGCGATATATCCGGTGCCATCCACGTTAATCGCCTTCACCAGCGCTTTTTTATCTTCATCCTCCGCCGCATCGACGGCCGTCCATGCCGCACAATGGATAATCACATCAGGGCGGACATCCTCCAACACAGCCCTTACGTCCGACTGATTCGTGATATCCAAGGAAATATACGGCATCCTGGTAACCGCCGTACCGTCCTGAATGCCTGTATAAACAGATTCTACGGCACTTCCGATTCCTTCATACCCCCGTTTAGCCAATTCGTTCATCACATCATGTCCAAGTTGCCCGGTCACACCCGTCACAAATACCTTCATGCTTCCCTCCGCTCAAGAATCTTCCCCATTTGCAATAGCTTTTAATGATCTTAATTACTTTTTATTTTCATTCATTTTCTGATAATATCCCTGATATTCTCCTGATACTATTTCCTTCCACCAGTTCTGATTGTCCAGATACCATTGAATCGTTTTCCCGATGCCGTCCTTGAACTTGGTCTCAGGGAACCAGCCTAATTCATGATGGATCTTCGTCGGATCGATCGCATACCGTTGGTCATGTCCCTTCCTGTCTGTTACATGCTCGATCAATGAAAAGGGCTTCTGCAAATACTCACAAATCAGGTGAACGATGTCGATATTCTTCATTTCATTATGCCCGCCGATATTATAAACTTCTCCCAAGGTTCCTCTTTGGAGAATCAAGTCAATTGCCTTGCAGTGATCTTCCACATACAGCCAGTCACGGATATTCAGGCCTTCTCCATACACAGGCAACTTCTCCTCTGCCAACGCACGGACAATCATAAGCGGAATCAGTTTTTCCGGAAACTGGTAAGGCCCGTAATTATTGGAGCAGCGGCTTATCGTGACAGGCAGCCCATATGTGCGATGATAGGCCATGACCAGAAGGTCTGCAGAAGCCTTGGATGTGCTGTACGGACTGGAAGAATGGATCGGCGTATCTTCATGGAAGAATAAATCCGGACGATCAATGGGCAAATCACCATATACCTCGTCCGTCGATACCTGGTGATAACGCATGATTCCATATTTACGGCAGGCGTCCATCAATACAGCCGTGCCGATAATATTCGTCTGTAAGAATATCTCAGGATTTTCGATAGACCGGTCTACATGGGATTCTGCAGCGAAATTAACGACCACATCGGGCTTCTCTTCTTCAAATAATCGATACACCGCCAGTCTGTCACAGATATCCATTTTCACAAAGCGGAAATTATCCTTATCCATAACAGAAGATAAAGTGGCAAGATTCCCCGCATAGGTCAGCTTATCCAGACAAACCACCCTATCCTCCGGGCGCTGTTTCATCATATAAAAAATAAAATTGGAGCCAATGAATCCGGCGCCCCCGGTAACAATAATCGTCATGTCTATCTCCTTCCTCTTAATAGAAATAAGAGATGTCAGATTTAATAGAGAAAAGATATCAGATGGCAGACACTAAATAACATAAGAAGCCTTTATCACATCCAGCCTCATATCAAATTTTCTTTATTAATCAATACTGATAACATTTTTCGTATTTCATCCGCTAAATCCAACAGAATCCGAGCTTGCTCTTCTTCTATATATTTCAGCCTTTTACAAATTAAAATATGAGTCTGCAACTCAGCTACCGAACCTCGTGCTATCGTCAAAAAATACTTTGTATCATTTTTTGTAGCACGTGCAGCACCTTCAGCAATGTTAGACGGAACAGAAACCGCTGCTCGCCGCATTTGATCAGACAAAGCAAACAAACTCTTCTTTCGGAAGAAATCTCACTGCTTCATATACTTTTTCAGCAAGAGTCATGGATTTCTGCCAAACAATCATTTTCTGGAAATTCATGATTCTCAAGACCCCTTATTAATCACCACTCAGCAAAGTCCATATAAAAATGCATAGATTAAACGATTTCCATCATATTTTATCATCTAATCTCTGACATCTGTCTTCTAGCTTTCTCCTTCTGACTTCTGTCCTCCGATGTCTGCCTTCTATACTCACACTTCCGACAGAATCTTCCCCATGGCCACCTTTTTCAGATATTGTCCATACGGGCTCTTTCCATACTTTTCAGCACTCTCTTCCAATGTCGCCTTATCTATCCAGCCCTGCTGGTATGCAATATCCTCCAGCGCCGCTATATGGATTCCCGCACGCGTTTCCACCGCCCGGACGAAATCAGCAGCAGCACTTAGACTATCTATGGTCCCGGTATCCAGCCACGCATACCCGCGTCCCAGAGTGACCACCTGCAAGTTTCCATCATCCAGATACATTTTATTCAAATCCGTAATTTCCAATTCTCCACGATCTGACGGTTTGACCTGCTTCGCATACTCACATACTTTGGAATCATAAAAATATAATCCGGTCACTGCATAATTAGACTTTGGATTCTTAGGTTTCTCTTCAATCGAAATCGCTTTCCCCTGTTTATCAAATTCAATCACGCCAAAACGTTCCGGATCATCCACGTAATATCCGAAAACAGTCGCACCTGCCGCATGCTGTGCGTCTTCTGCCGCCCCCTTCAAATACCTTGTCAACCCGGCGCCATAAAAGATATTATCCCCCAGAACCATGGCGCAAGGCTCTCCGGCAATAAATTCTTCACCCAGTATAAATGCCTGTGCCAATCCGTCAGGAGAAGGCTGTATCTTGTATTTCAAATGGATACCATATCTTGAGCCATCTCCTAAAAGACGTTCAAAATTAGGTAAATCCATCGGCGTAGAAATAATCAGAATATCCCGAATCCCGGCCAACATCAACGTAGACAAGGGATAATAAATCATCGGTTTATCATAAATCGGCAAAAGCTGCTTCGATGTCACCATCGTCAATGGATACAACCGCGTCCCGCTGCCGCCGGCTAAAACAATTCCCTTCATAAAGCCTCTCCCTTACATTCTTTAATCTCTTGCAAAAATATCCCTCGTATAGACCTTATCCCTGACATCATTGAGGCTGCTGTCATATCGATTGGCAATGATGCTTTGGCTTTCTTTTTTGAATCTGTCTAAATCATTCACAACCATACTTCCAAAAAACATGCTTCCATTTTCCAAGGTCGGCTCATAAATAATGATTTTAGCGCCCTTGGCTTTAATTCTTCTTATGACTCCTTGAATACTGCTCTGTCGAAAATTATCTGAATTGGATTTCATTGTCAATCTATAGACCCCAATCACTAAAGGCTTTTCTTTCTCCGCATGTTCGTCACCGCTGCAATGATATCCCGCTTTTTCCAGCACTTGTCCGGCAATGAAATCCTTTCGTGTCCGATTTGACTGGACGATTGCTTCAATCAGATTTTCAGGAACTTCCGAATAATTGGCCAGCAACTGCTTGGTATCCTTTGGCAAACAATATCCTCCATAGCCAAAAGAAGGATTATTATAGTATGCCCCAATTCGTGAATCAAGACATACACCATTGATAATCTGCTGCGTATCCAATTTCTTCATTTCCGCATAAGTATCCAGCTCATTGAAATAAGAAACACGCATCGCCAAATACGTATTTGCAAAAAGTTTTACCGCTTCCGCTTCTGTAAATCCCATAAAAAGCGTGGGAATATCTTTCTTTATCGCACCTTCCTGTAAAAGTCCGGCAAACGTATGCGCCGCTTCCACAAGACGTTCATCATCGCTGTCAGTGCCTACGATAATACGGCTCGGGTAAAGATTATCATAAAGGGCCTTGCTTTCTCGCAAAAACTCAGGACTAAATAGAATATTCCTGCTGCCCGTTTTCTCACGGATACTTTTTGTATATCCGACAGGAATCGTCGATTTAATAACCATGACGGCATCAGGATTATATTCCATCACAAGTCGAATGACCGACTCTACCGAGCTCGTATCAAAAAAGTTTTTCTGGCTGTCATAATTCGTTGGAGTAGCAACAATGACAAAATCGGCATGACTATAAGCCACTTTCGCATCAAGCGTCGCAGTCAGATCCAATTTCTTTTCTGCCAAATACCTTTCGATATAATCATCCTGAATCGGTGACTTTCGCTGATTAATCAGCTCCACCTTCTCCGGAACCACATCCACCGCCATCACATGATTATGCTGTGACAATAAAACTGCTAATGACAAACCCACATACCCTGTACCTGCAATTGCTATATTCATAAAAAACAATTCTCCTTCTAAAAAACTTATATAGTCTTTATTATTGAAATTAAATTTGTTATTTGTTTTTTATTCCACGCCAAATATGCCATATATGCTGCTCCATAAATAACCATGCATATAAAATTGTCCCAAATCCATCCGCCAGCAATAAATGTGCCTACCAATAAGCATTCCACTACCATGTCTTTACCAAGGTGTAGTCCTAATAATTTTTGCAATTTTACTTCTGCATAAAAACATCTGATTGCATATAAAAATACTACTGAAAAGATTGTCATATCTAAATTATGGAACAATTCAACCGATACGACAGTGACAATCGCACTTAATATAACTGCAATACTATTGATTTTTAGCATCAGAAACTCTTGCCGCATACTCTTCAAATAAGTATTAACCAACAATTGCATCTTGCTTTCAAATATGCAAACAGGAAATAAAACGGCCATATACACCAAACTATCCTCATACTGTGGAAGCCACCATGACAACAAGCACCTTATCGGATAATAAAAAATCAGTAGAGCCAAAAGGATAGCAGACAACCCGCTACGAAGTTTCACATAAAGACCTGCCAGCTTGCTTTCCTCCACATGCTTCAATATAGGAAAAAACGCGACACTAACCGCACTGATAAATATCATTAAAAAATTTGAGATACCTAAAGTCAATGACACCTTTCCAAAAGTTACAACATCCCATCCTACCGAGACCCCATAACGGACAATACCAATAATAAGCATGCTTGCTATATTCGCAAACATAAGCTTAATCCCTGCACTTATATTCATAAACGTTTCATAAACGAATTCCTTAAGTGAAGTAAATTGAAAATACAGAAGCCTATAACAGATTTTTACACAAAATAAGGATGCTCCCAAAAGGGATATTACTTTTGCATAATATAAATCATAAAAAGAATTATATCCAATAATCAGAAGCAAAAACACTATAGCAAGTAGCAGGACCCTCTCGGTTAAGATAATTTTAGCATAACCGGAAATTTTATTTGTCATTTGAAGAATAAAGCCGCACATTGCATTAAAATGTAAAAATGGTAATGAAAACGCAGAATAAAGCAATAGATTCTGTTTGGTATAATCTTCAACAAAATATTTACTAAACAGCCAGATTAATGATGCAAGCAATAATTCCATACATACAAGCCCATATAATTGACCGGCAAAAACCTTCGAATCCAATTCATCAAATGATTTTCCCGCATATCGTAAATAAATTCCATCTGACCAGCCAAAATGAAAAAAGCTCATATAGGAAAAATAAAACAAGAATAATTGCCAAATACCATAATCGACAATTGGCATAAACTTAGGAACAAATATTGTCATAATAACAGATCCACACAAAGAAATAAAATTAGCGAAAAATGAATATGATATATTTCTGATCAGTCGGGTTACATTCATTTATCAACGCCTCTACTTATCTTTTATTTCTTTAATTGCTTTTTCAAGTAAATCCATATCAACTTTTTCTGTAAATAATTCTCTATGCTTATCAATAAAAGAAAAATCTATTCCGCCAAAATTAATCGTAATGAGTTTATCAATGACTGGTTGGCTGAATCTCCATTTAATAATAGTCGCAGGAACTCCTCCCACAATACTATAGGCCGGCACGTCGCTAACCACAACTGCTCCCGCTGCAATGATTGCCCCTTGCCCAATATGAACCCCAGATAAAATTAATGCATTTGTACCAATCCAAACATCATCATCAACTGTTATTTTCCCCTTTGTTATTGCCTCATCTTCTCCCCAAACTTTATTTAAAACCGGATACGTCATCAAATGATCGAAATAATGATCTCCACCACAGATAAAATGAACTCCTTTCGCAATGGAACAATAATTACCGATTTCTAATACTACATCATCCTCATGATTAAAAAGATGTGCATTAATCTTTCCATAAGTTCCTTTCCCCACTTTTATTCTGTGAAGATTAAAAATCTGTAATTGCGAAACCGTAGTATAATTATGGGAATTTAATTTTCTCCATTGGTTTCGTTGTAAAATTGCTTTTATAAAAGTTAACAAAATTTGTATCATATAATATTCTACTCCGGCACCAAACCCGACTAATAAAGAAATTAAATAAATGTTAATCCATTGCGATTTATCGTCGCACGCATTCTTCTGCAAAAAACATTCACTAAATATCTTGGGAAATTCACAGTATAAACTTTTTAATATTACATATCATTTTATTCCAAAACTTTAGATAAATATTCTTTGGATTCTCTGATATATTCCTCCAAATTATTTTGTACTTTGTTCCAATCTGTCTCTTTTTCTAACAAATTCCAATTCAATGTAGAATCAACACCTCGGTATATCAGTCCTGATTTCCTTAAAAGACTGTAGATACGCTCCCCATTGGCCTTGGGCACCAATGTAATAAACTCCTTATGAAAAATATGGCTGAACGCAGTCGCATGAAAAGAACTGGAAATTACAGCCTGAGAATGATAAATAAGATTTAAAAAATCTTCCGGCCCCACGTCTTTGATATGGATATCACACTTACAACGTCTGGTAAATCCACCTGCTAAAACTACTTTTAATCCACGCTGATGATAATAATTCACGATTTCATCGAGAATCCGGTTTGCACCTGAAAGATAAATGACTACATAAGGATCTTCTATCGGCGATTCAGAAGAAATAAAAGGCATGTATTCTTCGGCTTCCAACAGAAACACCGGATCACACACCCATTTTACACTTCGCCCCAATTCTTTTGTCAAAAATTCCGCATTCGACTTCTCTCTTACGGCTAAAGCATCAAAATAGGGCAATTTCCCCTTCAAAACAGATAAATTTGAGAAATCGATATTTTCCTTACCAACGGAAGTAGAATACGAAACCTTCTTTCCCTGTTTCACAAATTCTAAATAAAACGCCTTATCATGCCCACAGGGAAAATCCGTATTCCACAGTTGATCACTGCCTGCCATAAACACATCTGCATGTAAATTTCCGTTTTCCAACTGATTATAATCCGTATATAACGATGTCAACACCAAATTTTCCTGAATAAATTGATTAAACTTCTTATTTCGGCTTCCATAAGATCCTGAAAAAAGTATCTTTTTAGTCCACAACTTAATTTTTGAACCCTCACTGTAAAAATAGCCTGGGCGATAATCAATAATTTGTGCATTATGTTGTTTACTTAAGTATTTCTGCAGTGCATACGCCTGAAACACGGATCCCGGATTATGCATGGCATGAATCGTGATTATTTTTATATCCATATCAACCTCTCCATGAATGCAAGACACGAATGACAGAATTTGGTACATGTCTCATGACAGAATACTTCCATATTTGTCGTTTGTATTTTCTCCTGAATTCACGATCTAAATATCCATACCCTTTTATCTTCCAAGTATTGAGCACATTGTTTCTTCCGTCCGGACAAGGGGACGGCCTTTGCAGGCACCCGTTATGGCGGATAATATCATCGAATTTTGTTTCCTCCATCTGAAAATGGTCTTTTAATACCTCAAATAGATTTTCCCCTTTTTCTGTATTCACCAAAACACCGGATACCGTTGCATTAGGGGAGAACTTTGTTTCATGATATTTTTCCCAATGCCAATAATCACATAATGTAATATCCGCCTGTCGTCTTTCTCGTGCAAACGGACATTGATAACAACCATCCCTATAGGAATATGACTTCATATAATAATAGTTAAAGCTGTCTTCCGGCCAATTTTTTATGACGCTTTCCCCATTTTCCCTTTGATAAGAGAAAAACCAATTCATTCCGTTTTCAGCTTTACGCTTTATACGAAAGGTGTATTTTTTCAGTCCGCCCGCTACATCATGTAAATTCTTTATATAGTCATCAAAAAACTCCTGGCTCGGTACTCCGTGGCAGACCACTTCCACCAGATATAAATCAGTTGTATCCATATTTCCCAAGAATCTCTTTATTGCAGCAACCTCACAAGGTGTACCGGAAAACAGCACCTTCTTTTTTTGTAACAATGTCCGCTTTACTTCACGATAAATGTATCCCATATCACTTTGTACATACTTGGATTTTTGCAGACTCTTCAAGTCATCCTCGGTAGAGACAATGATGTGTTTCACCTTGAACGCCGAATCCATGGTACATCCGACTACTATGCCACCACGTAAAATAACTTCCTTCGCCAATACGATAAAAATACCGCCGGAGGTACTGCGAAAAACTTCATCTGCCCTTTTGTTCAAGGCTGCATATGTCCTTAACGGAATTCGGGCACCCTCTCCATTTTTGCACTGAATAAATGGACAAACATCTATGCATTTCTCGCAATATATGCACTTGCTCTCCTCTATCTGCGGTATAGTAAATCCATACTGATCCCTTCCGTAAGACAATGCCCCCGTCGGACAAATATTGACACAGGCTCCGCAACCGCAGCACTCTTCTTTTCTAAAGTTCTTACAAATATTATCTGCCATTATTTACCTCTGATTTTAGAAATAACCATGACTTCCAACAATGATATCCGGGATAATAAATATGCAAGCAAATTTTCAATACGATTGCTATTATAATAATTCTTAATCACATACAATTTGCTCTTCATTAAAAGCGTATGCTTTGCATACTGTGAATGAAAGGACTTATCAATTGATACAGAATGATTATGGATAAAGGTTTCCGTAAGAAGTAACGCCGTTTTTAACTGTGCTTTTTTTAACTTTATGGCCAAAACAATTTCTTCACAATATAAAAATATATTTTCGTCATACATTCCATATGTAAGCATCTTATTCGTATCCAACAAAAACAACGATCCTGAAACGGCTTCCACATCTTTATACTCACTTCTAATTGAATCAATCCCTTTGTAATGGAAAGATTTCGTCAATTTAGAAATAAAAACGTCTAATGAAAAAATATATTCCCATTTCTCTGGAATTCTAAAGGCTGTGTTATATTGTTTTTGTTTTTCCGCATCCAGCATAAAGGGCGCTGCCATCACATAATCATCGTGTGTCTGCAAAAATCCCGCCAATTTAATGATGACATCTTCTTTGATAATCACATCTGGATTACAAAGCAGGATATAATTCGATTGATAGTGATCGGCAATATATCGGATTCCAAAATTATTACCTGCTCCATAACCACCATTATGCCCGCTTGATACTAAATCAACCTTATTATCCACTATACTCTTTAATCTTTGAAAAGAATCATCCTGAGAACAATTATCCACAATGACAATATGATCAATACATTTGTAAGTTTCTATGCAGTTTACCAGTTTCATCACACTGTCTGCATCATTATAATTTAATACCAAAACATTAATCATATAGATATAACTCCATCAGTCACCCCTGAGACAGACTGCATTTGTTTTAGTTTTATAGCTCTTATCCTAGACATCGTTGCTCCTAAAATAAACCACAACATAAAATCAGAAATATAAGAGTAAAGAACAATTTCCCCCAATCCTTCCATAAGGACACACAGCAAAAAGCAAACAGACCCTCTAACAAAAAGATCTGCAGAATATCCGCAAAACGACTTAAAGACAAAAAACATGAGCACGCAGAAAAGAAGTAGCCCCACAAGGCCAAACGCCATTAATGTATACAAAATATAATTATGTGGATTATAAAAAACAACTTCATCAGAAAAGCCATTCCCTAACAGAGGATGATCAAAAAACAAAGAAATTCCGTATAATAACAAGTCTTGTCTCCCGATCACTGTACTGTCGGATAAGGAAAAAGCCAACATTCCGATATTTGTATCAAACAAAAAATAAATTCCCGCTGCCAAAGCTATTGTCAATATAATAAAAAAAGACACAATTGTTTTAAACGACAGCCTTTTCCCCCAAGAATGCATTATAACTAAACTCAATAAAGCAACAATCATTCCTCCGCGTGATTTCGTGATAATGACAGAAATTAACATGATTAAAAGCAAGGCGATTCTTTTTTTCTTCCCAGTTTCCGCACAGTAAAGAAAAGCAAATAACGGTATTATTTTGGCAGCTATGGCATTACTTCCTCCAACAGGTATGACAAGATCATTTTTATAAAAATAGGTATCATCGAAGAATGTGTATGTACCAATTAATGCTTCAACACAAGTTTGCACACAAATCAATAAGAAAACAAGCAATATAGCTTTTTTTAGTCCGTTAAAATCAACTATGCTATTTGCCGCAATTAAATAAATTAATATATCCATAATCAGAATCGCATAATTCCCGACAAATTCAGAAGCCTGTGGCTCATAAACAAGAGGGATTAAAGGAAAAATCAATCTAATACACATGATGAGAGATATCATGTCTAATAAGACTTTCCCTTTCCGCAAAACTATAACTGCAAGCATAAACAGGCCGAAAGCCATCACAATCATCAGTGGCGTAAATCCAACTACGATATGCGGAATATCAATATTATCATTTAAAGCTTTTCCGGATTGCACAAAAACCAGAAAGATTAACATAGAAATAAAAAAATATAACGTACTGAAATTACTTAATTTTCTATCATTATTATTCATAATTACCTCAAAACCTATTTATGTCCAGTCATAAGGAAATATAATTCTGCAATTCCTCTTCCATATAAAGAACGATGTCTAATGGCATCCTGCAAACAAAGCAGTTTCCAAAATCTGGGAGAAATCATTTTGTAAAGAATACCCTGATCCCTTAAATACTTATCATCATATCCATTATTCCAAGTTGAATCTCTTTCATTTGTAAGCGTTGCTATATATTCAGGAACTGCATATATTTTCAACTTTTTATCCAGACAGGCAGTCAGGAAAAGATTATCCTCCCCATGGCAATGAGGCGTTCCTCCGCCAAAGCACTGATTAAAATAAATACCGTTCATTCTAATACTTTTTAACCTAACTGCAATGCGGGCAGTTCCGTAGCGCAGATAATTTAAATACCCCACTCGCGTGCGTTTTTGTATTTTAAAACGCGTCGTTCTTTCTTCGTATACATTGAATATGATTACATCTGCATCCCCATTTTCTTCAAAAGCCCTTCTTACAATATCTGCATATCCATCTACATAGGCCATATCGTCATCCGCGAATAGACAGATCTCACTATCCGCACGCATTAAGGCATTATTCCTATTCAATCCAACCCCACGTTCCGCAAAGTTCAGATAAGCAATATGATGGTCGCGCCAATTAAAGTGCTCAATTGAATTAAAATCACACTGATTTCCTATAATGGCATCCGTTTGTATATTCATTTTGTTTAGCAAAGAGTGATCTCTTTGATGCATCGTAGCAACCAGCACCTGTATTTTCATCATTCCGTCTCTAATTATTTTATCCTTAAAACTTTTATGATTCCCCAATATCCTATATGGAATAATGACCTCCATACGGATAGGTGCTCAATATTGCGATAAAGAATCCAGTGATATTTTACTAATTTAAATTTATTACTGGAAACGGAATTTCCCCGTATCCTATATTTCATGAGGACATCCGGCATTCCATACATATATTTCTCTTTTTTCAGCATTTTAAGCCAAAGAGCATCATCATTGCGCTTCCTTATGTCCGGAACCTCAAAATACCCCATTTTTTCCACATTGTACATAACGGTTGAATTCCCCACAGGACAATCCAGCAATAAACGGCTATAGCCGGTCTTTCCTATCGACTTAACTACCCTTCCCAAAGATTGCCCTCTCTCATCAATCTGTTCATATGACGTATTTGAAAATAGATATCCATTTATTTCCATCCATCGTATTTGACGCATCAGCTTATCTGGCATCCATAAGTCATCACTGTCCAAAAAGGCCATATACGCTCCCTTTGCATGATACATGGCTTCATTCCTTGCTACTGCCGGGCCTGAATTTTTTTTCAGTTTATAATATCGTATCCTATCATCTTTCTCTGTATATTTTTTTACGATATTTTCCGTATCATCTGTAGAGCAATCATCGACAATGATCATCTCCCAGTCTTTATAAGTCTGAGCAAGTACTGACTTTATCGTCTCCCCAATAAAGGCTCCGCAATTGTATGTAGGAGTGATTATGGATACCAATCCTTTTTGCGTCATGAAACCGCCCTCCCTGTCCGAAACATAGTCAGAATATCATTAAGAAAACTAAAATTCTTTATACTTTGCAAATTGAACTCCATTTTTTGAGGAAGAACCACATGGATATATATTTCATCCACATCATCCGTATCCGCTAAAAGCTTCTCCTCGTCTTTATATGCGATACTTGCATCGCTTGTAACGCCTGCCGGCAGCAATAATGTTGCCATCATTTCAGGAGTATATGCCTTTACATATTTCATGACTTCAGGTCTCGTCCCAACAAAACTCATTTCTCCTTTAAAGATATTGATAAGCTGGGGCAATTCATCCAAACGACACCCCCTGAGTTTGTTACCTATATTTGTTATACGGCTGTCGGCTTGGGTTGTTACCTGAGTCCCCAATTTTTCTGCATGATCCACCATCGTTCTGAACTTATAAATTCGAAAAGGCCGGCCATATTGGGTAACGCGCTCTTGCCTAAAAAAGACAGGCCCCTTACTGTCAGCTTTGATTAACAATGCCAGTAACAGAAAAACCGGCGATAGAAAAATTAACAGACACAGTGCCGTTATTTTATCAAAAACAGCTTTTAATAAAAGTTGGTTTCTTTTTTTGACAAGAATATCATAATAAATCCTTACTTCCGAATTCTGCATTTCCATCGGAAGTTCATCCCATTGGCATAACACAAGAACACCTCATTCCAAAAGTTCTCGTTTAAACTTTTTTCCTTGATCCACTTATTTAGTATTCCTAATGATCTCTTGGAAACAATGAGTCACATAGTCTACATCTTCATTGGTCAATTTCGTATGAAGAGGAAGCGTAACTTCATTTTTATACAGATTATACGCATTGGGGAAATCTTTGATATCCCATCCATAATCTTTATAAGCAGTCATCATTGGCAACGGTTTGTAATGAACATTGCAGGCAATACCATGTTCAGCCATTTTAGTAATAATATTTCTCCGCATACGATCATCCGCCCAAGGAATCCTGGTAATATACAGATGTCCGCAACTGCGTTGCCCTTCCGAAAAATGTTTGATATGCAAAACTCCCAATTCATCACACATCGCATCATACCGTTCAATAATTTCTTTTCGTCTGGCTAACAGTTTAGGATATCTCTCAAATTGCTTCAAACCGATTGCTGCCATGATATCTGTCATATTGCATTTATAAAAAGGCGCTACTACATCATATTCCCACGCTCCGAGCTGCATTTTATGGAAAGCGTCTTTTGACTGCCCATGAAGGCTATATAACTGGAACCAATGATAAATTCCCTCATCATCGATACCGGGAATACTCCGCCATGTAGAAGCCCCTCCTTCTGCTGTAGTGAAATTCTTCACAGCATGAAAAGAAAAGCTACTGAAATCTGCAATAGCCCCTGCCATTTTCCCCTGACGCTCAGAACCTAACGCATGGGCACAATCTGCAACGATTGCCACTCTGCCAATAGCTGTCTGGATTTTCTCCCCCAAATCAGTGTTTCCACTTGGCTTAAAAAGTCCTTTCTTCTTATTCACGATCTCGAAAATACGATCATAATCGCAAATCACCCCACCGAGATCTACCGGAACAATAGCTTTTGTTTTATCTGTAACCGCTTGCTCTAACTGGTCATAATCCATTTCTACAGAATCTTTTTGTGAATCCACAAATTTTATAGTGGCACCTACGTGTATGGCTGCCGCCGCAGAAGCTGTATAGGTATAAGCGGGAACAATAACCTCATCTCCTTTCCCAATCCCTAGGATCCGCAAATTAAGTTCTTCTGCCGCGGTGGCAGAATTCAGGCAAACAGCCTTATTGACTCCAACATACTTGGCAATCAGCTCTTCCAGCTTTTTTGTACGCGGCCCGGTAGTTATCCATCCGGAACGCAAGGCTTCTGCCACTTCCTGTATTTCCAAATCACTCATATCTGGCGGGCTAAATGAAATATTCCTATTTTTCATCATTTTCTCCTTTTCATTCACTTTATAAAACACATTTTTTATGCCAATCTATTTTCCTCATTTATGATTAGGTTGGTAAGTGGAGGTTATTTCCTTTAACGTCTGAATGGTTTCTAAATCATTTCTGGTACTTATCGGAGCGCTCAATGTATCTTCCAGCCATTCAGACTCCATCTTAGCCACTTTTGCCTCGAATATTTTTTCATGGGTTGTCTTTCGTGTTCCTTCCTGTGATGTTAAAAGCTCCTCAAACAGCTTCTCTCCCGGACGAAGACCGGTGCATTTTTATATCCACATCCGGAATATAACTCGACAATCGAATCATATTTCGTGCCATAACAATAATTTTTACGGAGATTTCCCATATCCAACAGGATCAGCTCTCCGCCTTTTCCTAAGACGCTCGCTTCCAGAAGCGTCATAAAATACCGGGACATTGCCGGATCTGTGACTGCTACCGGTTCTCCCTCCGCAATTTTTTTAATAAAGGCACTACGCTCCCGCGACTGCCGAGCACATTCCCGAAACGGACCACAACGAATCCGATCTTTCCTAACCGGTTCATGGCCCGGCATACTTTTGCCGCCATCTGCTTGGTTGCTCCCATCACATTGATCAAATTAACAGCCCAAAAATATCTTACTTTTTATAAAACTATTATATATTATCACTACATAAAATAACAGGGAAAATGAAAGCTCTTTTCTTTCCTGCAGCGCGCCGCTCTTCCCGCCGGTCATGTGACGGCGTCCCGTACGGGCTGCGGTAACAGCTGACCGCCGCCGGGCAGATCAAGGGTCCGCCCGTGCAGCCAGTCGTTACCGGCAGCTTGCCGGTCGTAATAGAGGTCGTACCCGCCGCTGCGAATATTTTGCAGACTCCTGTCGGCATCGCTCAGCACCGTGACATGCGAAGGACCGGTCAATATCCACTGCGAGGATCGGTCCAGATTGATGTCAGCTTTCTCCGCTTCTGCCGTACCGTTCATCGTTCCCGTCCAAACCGCGCCGTCTTGCAGTGACACCATGACCGTACTAGTTTTATCAGCCACGACGTTTCCCGACCAGGACTGCTTCGCCGTCGCCAGCATCAACGCACCGCCGTCGCATACGGCAACGACCGCCGGAGCGGCGGACAGCAACACCGTATTTTCCAGATAAATATGGCCTGTCATATTCCCGACGCGGAATAAGGGCGCGGCGCCGGTATTTTCCAGGCGCGTGTGTTTCGCCTCGAACGAAGCCTCGCCGCCGTCGGCTGCCGGGCCGCCCAGCATAACGCCTTCTGCAGTGCCGGAAAAGCTGCTGTCTTCCAGCGAAATACGGCCGCCGTCCTTGAGCACCGCAATCGGCCCCGCTGCCGCAAAGCCCTTAGTTCCCGCAACCGTGACGCTGCCCGCCGAATACAGACAGGCGCTCTGTCGCCCTCGCGTCACGAGGTCGCTGTCGGTCAGCTCCGCAGCAGCCGCCGGCAACACGGCAACGGCCGGGGAATCCTTTCCTGCCGTCGAAAGACGGCTCCGCCTTACTGTTACATTGCCGTCAGTACCGACGACCGCCACGGCGGCGGCGCCCGTTGCAGCGGACGAAACGGATGAACCGTCCAGCTTCACCTTGCTCTCTACAGCCAGAACGGCTGCATTCTGCCCATTATGCCGGCCGCCTTCTTCACTCGTCGTATCGCCACCCTTGTCGATCTTCAGTCGTTCCAAGACCACCGCAGCGCCATGTTTTGCCAACACGACGCTGCGGTCCATGGCAAAGGCGTGGATGGTGCGATCACTTCGCGCAACAGTCGCCCCATCCATCAGCCACGTCGCTTTCATATTGTCAACCGTTTTTTCCGGCAACACAAAGAGCTCGGCCGGCACATCCTTTTTACCGTCCTTACCCGTTTCTTCCTTGCCTGCGCCGTTACGCGCATCGTAACCGGCCAAAACGGCCTTAATCCGGTCCGATAAACCGCCCCCTTCTGCGGCAAAACCGGGTAAGGCCGTACCGATAACGGTCAGTGCCGCCAATACGGCGACAAGATATCGTTGCTTATTCATCATACGTTCACCTCAACAGTAATCTCTTCCCCACAGCATTTCACGGGACGCTTTCGCTCCTTTTCTCTTGCGAAAAAAAGAGGAAGAACAGATTGCGGCGTTCTTCCTCTCTACTATATCACGTTTGATACAAAATGCGAACCGAATTGGCAATACATAAAGCGGCGACACCGGAATCGGCAAAAACGGCACCCCACATGGAAGCGAATCCGGCAAGACCGGCCAGCATGACCAGGCCTTTCACCCCAAGGGCAAACACGACGTTCTGCCGAACGACGGCAAGCGTCTGCCGGGATAGTAGCAGTGAACGAAGAACGGCACTGACGGCGCCGTGCATGTAAATGACGTCAGCCGCATCGACAGCGATGTCGGCTCCGCTGCCCATGGCGCCGCCAACATCGGCGCCGGAAAGAACGGGACCGTCGTTGATGCCGTCACCGACGAAGAGAACGGCCCCCCGTTCTTGCCGCAGCGACGACAACGCCGCGACCTTGTCCTGCGGCAGGCAGTCTGCCAGCGCCTGATCGATACCGAGCGTTCCGGCCACGGCGCCTGCCGCCGCCGCACGATCACCAGTAACCATTGCCGTATAAAGGCCGAGCTTCTTAATGCCGTTGACGGCTGCGGCCGCATCGTCCTTTACCGTATCCGTAAGGATAATATGGCCGGCATATTCGCCGTCGACGACGACGAAGATGACCGCCGCTCCTGCCGCGGCCACGGACGGTACCGCCGTACCGAGCCGCTGCAGCAGCCGCAAGCTGCCGCAGGCGACCGAATGACCGTCGACAATGGCAACAACGCCTTCTCCGGCGAATTCTCTGCTGCGGAGCGCCGGAGAGAGTGTGCGGCCGCCGGCAGTTGCCGCAACCACGATTCCCTTGGCCAACGGATGCTGCGATCCCTGTTCAACGGCTCCCGCCGCGGCCAGAACGGCCGCTTCCGTGAACCTGCCGGCAGCGCAGACACGTTGCACGGAAAAGCGACCTTCCGTAAGTGTCCCGGTCTTATCAAAAATAACGGTTTTGACTTCATGCAGCCGTTCCAGTGCCGCCGCCCCTTTAAACAGAATTCCTCCTTTGGCTGCCGCGCCGATAGCGGCGGAAAAAGCCAACGGAATACTGATCACCAAGGCACAGGGGCAGCTGATGACCAAAAAGGTCAGTGCCGTGTACAGCCAATAATGCCACTACCCGCCGGCGAGAGACGGCACGACGGCCGTGACTATCGCCGCCGCTACGACGGCAGGCGTATACAGCCGACAAAACCGGGTAATAAACCGGTCAAGTCTCGGTTTTTGCGCTTCCGCAGCCGCCACGGCTTGCAAAATCTTCGAGACCGTAGATTGCGCCAGTTCCTTTGTTACCGTCAGCTCAATCACGCCGGTCTTGTTCATTGCCCCCGACAGCACACCGTCCCCTTCACGACAAGTAAGCGGCATCGCTTCACCGGTGAGAGCGGACATATCGAGGACGGACTCTCCTGCCGCCACGATACCGTCTAAGGGAATACGATCACCGGGCCGTACCAGAAGACGGTCTCCCGTCCTCGCGGCGGCGGCAGGGATCGTTTCGACGTCTCTGCCGTCTCGAATGCGGCAGACAACATCAGGCCTCAGATCGATAGCCGCCTTGATCTGACGGCGGCTCTTACCGGCAGCCCGTTCTTCCAAAAATTCGCCGATACGGCTGAAAAGCATGACGGCTACAGCCTCGACACAATCGCCGATAAGAAAGGCGCCGCCGCTGGCAATGACCATGAGCAGATTTTCGTCAAACGGGTCTTTACGGCGAATATTACGCCAAGCCGCCTGAATAACGTCTTTACCGATCAACAGATACGCAAAACCGTAAAGATATAGGCTGCCCTTGTCCGGCAGCGGCCATATATACGCCGCCAAGTATGCGCAAATACCTGCAAAGACGGGCAAGAGCCGTTTCTTTCCGCTTTCCTCCGCCTGTTCACCACAGCAGCCGCAAGTACAGGTGCAACGGCTTACCGGTTCTTGTTGCGACATTTTTTCACACATAATATCTCCTTTTATATAATTATTTGTTCATATATTAGTTGTAGTATAACACATGAACAAACACATGCGCAATAGTTCATATGTTTTTTTCTTTGAATCACTTTCTTTTTGCAGTATAATTAGTAACAATGACAACAAGAAAGGAAGTCCTTCTATGAAATGCATGGTCAGCGGCATCGGCGGTGTCGGCGGCTATATTGCCGCCGTTTTGTGTTCCCACCGTCAGGATGTCACCTTAATCGCCCGCGGAAAACGCTGGGAATCATTAGCGAAAAAAGGCCTTGTCGTCCACAGCAGACGGATGGGAGAACACATCTTTCATCCCTTCGTAACGGCTACGCCGGCTGCTGCCGGCCGCCAGGATGTAATTTTTATCTGTGTCAAGAATTATTCTCTCTCCGAAGCATTGGCCGCCTTACAGCCCTGCATTGCTGAACAAACCATTATCGTCCCCGTTCTGAACGGCATCGACCACTATGACGTAACCAAAAAGCAGACGCCGCAGGGCCGCGTCCTGGATTCGTTGATTTACATCACCACTGCTTACGATACGGATTATTCCATTCGCCAAACCAGCGACTACGCCAAACTTTGTATCGGTAAAGGCGATTCCGACGCCTTGGAAACAGTGCGGCGCCTCCTCGACGAAACGGGCGTATTCGACTGTCAGATCCCCGATGATATGGATGCCGAAGCGTGGCATAAATATATTATCAACTGCGCCTACAACGTCATTACCGCCTATTACGACGCGACGACAGGCGACTTGCTGCAACATCCGCAATGGCTGAAAGAATTTCATGATCTCCTGGAGGAAACGCACCGTGTCGGCGTCGCCGCAGGCATTCGTCTGTCGCCATCGCTGCCTGACGAAATCTACCGTTTCATGACGGATAAACGCAATGCTGCGGCAACGAGCTCAATGGCCCGCGATTTCAAGGCGAAACGGGCCAATGAATTGGAAACCTTTAGCGGCCATGTATTGAAAAAAGCGGCGGAACTGCACCTCACGCTGCCCGTTACGACACGCTTTTATGCAGAATTGAAAAAGCGCTCCGCCTCGTTTTAAAAAACGCTTTCCTCTTCATCGGGAGGAAAGCGTTTTTCATTTTACGCCTTCTGAAAGTAACGGGCGAATCCCTTATTTTTCAGCAGCCCCTTATAGATCAGAATACCGCTGACAGAGACGGATAAAAATTCGCCGGCACCGATATAGGCCATCATCGCCCAAAGGGAAATTTCTTCCGGTATTTCCGTCAAATAGGCCAATTCCAGCGCAATCAGTACGCCGTTGAAAAAGACCGGCGCCAAGGAAGCGACAAACAAATGGGCGCATCGTGACATGACAACGGTGGCAAGAAAAGTAGCCGTCGTTCCGACCAGCATATCCGGCAAGCCGAACGGACTTCCCATATTCGCCAGAAAGCAGCCGGCGACAAGACCGGGAATCCATTTTCTGTCGGAAAAAGCGAACAGCGTCATGAATTCGGAAAAGCGGATCTGCACGGGGCCGTAGCTGACAGGCGCCAGCACGATCGTCAGAATGGCGTAAATTGCGGCAATAACGGCATTCACCATGAGAATACGCAGGTTCGACATCAGAAAAACCTCCTTGATTTTTTTGTGAAGTGGGTACCAAGAAACACTTCCTGCGCTATTGTACCACATTCACGCGCCGTTGTCGCAGCGTATCGTATTCTTCCGGCACCTTTGTCTCTTCTTTTGACCGCAACCGGATAAGGATAACGATTTCCGTCTCTTTCTGGCTACGGTAGTGGCTGCGAAAAAGCCTGCCGAGGACCGGCAGATCACCGAGCAGCGGTATTTTGCGGAAATTTTCGACATCTTCACGATTGATAAGGCCGCCGATAACCAACGTCTTGCCCGGCTCCATCCGCACCTCCGTCGTCACTTGCCGCGTAGCGATGCGATAGGCTTTCAGCTGCGGCACCAGCACGGGCGTACTGACTTCGGCGTCAATTTTGGCGGTCACACTGCCGTCGTCATGAATGCGCGGCGTATAGACGAGCTGAATGCCGGCATCGCGATATTCCGTCGTCGTGACGCTTTCCTGTCCCTTTTCATGCTCCGTCAGGACGGGAATGCGGTCGCCGATGAGGATCTTCGCCTCTTTTCCGTTGGCGGCAAGCAAATGCGGCCGGGCCAACAATTTGGCCTTGCCTTCTGTCAACAACGCCCGTACTTTTCCTTCAAAAGAAAAAAGTCCGCTCCGTCCGGGTCCTCCCGGCACGCCGCCCCAACTCCAGTCCAGGCCGAGCTCCTTCATCGCGTCCTGTGTCAAGGATACAACTTCCACTTCCACATCGGCCTGCGCCGCTTCCCGATCCAGCACTTCAACCAGTCTGCCGACTGCCGCCGCTTCCGCCGGCGTGCCGCCAATGACGATGCGGTTGGTGCCTGCATAGGTCCGGACCTGCTCCGCCGGAATCGCCGCCCTGACGGCCTCGGCCACCTCTGCCGGCTCCGCATGCTGCAGGGCCCATGTATACAACTGTTTGACCCCTCTCTGTTCCCGCCCTGCCGTAATCGACGCGATGGCGCCGCCGCGGTTATAATAAAGGTTTTGACCGGCAACGATCGCCTCGATGGCTTCTTCTGCCGTCACGTTTTCCAGGTGCAGCGTCATTGATCCCTGCACCGTATCGTCAACGACGAGATTGATACCGCCGCTTTTGGCCAATCCCTCCAGAACCGTACGGATCGGAGCGTCACTGACATCGACGGAAAGGGGAGCGGCGGCAACCGGATTTCCACAGAAAACACACCAGAACAAAACCGGTCCCAACTAGCGCCGGACCGTACGTTTATCGATATAATTCAATCGTCTCGCCACCTTTCGTCAAACCGACGATACCGTCCGTAATATAACTCACCATGTAGGATCCAAAATGATCACCGGCCCGGCAAGCAGCCGTCAACGTACCGTCAGAAAGCAGCACGACCTGACGCGCGCCTTGCGCCATGTAGCCGAGAATAACAGGCGGCGCAGACGCCTTCATTCCTTTTTGGGCGCCTTCTTGTACTGCCGCCGGCAACGTCTGCACAGCCGCCTCTTCAGTCGGATCCGGCGCTGCGGCAAACAGATCGGGCAGCGGCCGATGGCGCAATGACGGCAATGTCGTAAAAATCAGTTTCCCCGTCTTTTCCGTTTTCTTCGCCGCGCCGTTACCGTCGCTTTTTTCCTTTTTCTCTTGGCTCCGTTTCTCTTCTGTTCCGGCGTAAGAAAAAGGAGCCGGAGACGCCTCGCGCATCTCCGACTCCCCTATGACCGTTTTCTTTTCAAGCAGCGGCCCGTCCCACAAGAACGCCATCCCCGACACGATGGTCAGGATCACTCCGTAGGGGAGTAAACGTCTTGCGTGTGGAACCGAACAGTTCCTTACCTTCCGAATCAGAAGCCGTACCTCAGCCCGCATCATCATACCCGTCCGGATGACTTTGATGCCAGACCCAGGCAGCGGCAATAATTTCTTCAAGATGACTGCACTGCGGCTGCCATCCGACAAGATTACGAATCTTCGCCGATCCGGCAATCAGCACGGCCGGATCGCCGGCGCGACGCGGCCCCTCTTCGACAGCAAACTCCCGCTGCGTCACTTTCTTGACAACATCAATTATTTCCTTGACGCTGAACCCCTGTTGTGAACCTAAGTTGAAATACTGTGAGCTGCCGCCTGCCGCCAAATAATCCAAAACGCGACAATGCGCATCAGCTAAATCGACAACATGGATATAATCACGGATACAGGTACCGTCCGGTGTCGGATAGTCCGTACCGAAGATCGTAATATGCCGCCGCTTTCCTAATGCCGTTTGCAGAATAAGCGGAATCAAATGTGTTTCCGGCGTATGATCCTCGCCGATACTACCGTCAGACGCCGCTCCGGCGGCATTGAAATAACGCAGTGCTACATACCGGATCCCATAAGACCTGCTAAATTGGGCCAGCATCCGTTCAATCATCAGTTTCGTCTCACCGTAGACATTCGTCGGCCTGTACGGCAAGTCTTCCGTAATCGGCGTTGTCTCTGGCTCACCGTATACGGCTGCCGTTGACGAGAAGACAAAATACTTAACGCCGCTCTGCCGTACGGCTTCCAATAAACAATAGGAGCCGACGACGTTGTTATCATAATAAATCGTCGGTTTCTCCATCGATTCGCCAACTTGACTATGGGCCGCGAAATGCATGACGCCGTCAATCCGTTCCTGCTCCAGAACCGCTCGTACAGCAGCAACATGGCGGATATCCTCGACGATGAGGCGTACACCGGCCGGTACGGCACCGCGATGGCCTCGCGACAGATTATCCAAGACAAGGACCTCATGTCCCTTTGCCAGCAGAGCCTTTACCGTATGACTGCCGATATAGCCGGCTCCGCCTGTAACCAGGATTCTCATTGCTTCCTTAACCTTCCTTCAGGGCCTTCAGCCGACTGCCCAAAAACTTTTTATAAATCTCGACGCCCGGCTGATTGAAGGCATCGACAGCAGCAAATTCGCCTTCATAGGCGACGGAAAGGCAGAGCATGTACATCAGCTCGCCGAGATGGTACGCATTCAGCTGCGGCAAGATGTAATTGGCGCTGGGACGGCCGTCACCGGCCAGGGCCTCCGCATTAGCGCTGCGGGCGCTTTCCAGAATGCGGCTCAGCGGCAAACCGCTGAATGCCTCCAACTGTGCATATTCGTCGTATAGATGGGGAACGACCAGATCATTTTCCCAGTCGGTCACCGAAATGAATTGAACGACCTTATCCTGCGGCCCTTCCTGGTGCTCCTGCGTCTGTGCATGCATATCCGTCGTACCGACGGCCACGATCGGCGTTCTGCCGTAATTGACGACACGCTGCCGCTTATCCAGCCGCTTGCCGAGAGATTCGGCCAGCAGTTGGACATACCATTCCGAAAGCGATTTCAGGCAATCGCCGTACGGCATCAGCACTTCCAGACAACGGCCGTGAAGCTTGCCTGCCAGATATTTCAAGGCACTGTTGAAGAGCGCAGGATTTTCATGCCAGTCGCCGTTCCGGCAAACCTGATCCATAGCCCTGGCACCGTCCAGATAAGCGCGGATATCGAAGCCGATGAGAGCGGCCACGATCAGGCCGACTTCGGAAAAAACGCTGAACCGACCGCCGACGCCGTCAGGAACAAAAAAGATCGGCCAGTCTGATTTTTCCGCCAGATGATGCAACAACGTTTCTTTTTCCCCTACATGCGGGTCGGTTACGGCAACGGTTTCCAACGCGACCGACGCATCCATCATGGCCTGGCGGAAAATCATATAATTGGACATCGGTTCAATTGTCGACCCCGATTTGGAAAGCAGCACGGCCACGACCGTATAGGCAGGCTTTGCGTTGCGCTCTCCCTGCAAGAATCGGATGATCTCGCCAAGGGAACGGGAGTCCACGTTATTTCCAGAGAAAAAGATCTTGGGATATCCGTTCCGCTCCGCCGTAGACTGATAATTCCAGAAAGCGCCGCAATGGACATCAAAGAGAACTTTGCCGCCCAAGTAGGAGCCGCCGATACCGAAAAAAACGACGGCGTCAACGCGGTTGCGCGTCGTCCGCCCCAAGGTCTCCAGCGCCATGATGCGTTCAGGCGTATTAATATTCTCTTCAGCTATATACGGCAATCTGGTAAAGAGTACGGCCTCGGGCTCGCCGTCTTTTGACAGATGCCCGTCGATCGTCCCCTTTCTGCGCATATCCATCAGCGCCGTATGCGCTTTGCCGCAACATTCTTCAAATGCGGACAGTTCTTCTTCCGTAACGCCGTCAGGTCCGTATAACGTCCCCGCATCGAAGGTAAATCCTGATTGTAACGTAATGCTGGCCATGGCAATCACTGCCTTTCTGTTATGAATACCTATCCATTCTTTTACCGTATATTATAGCATACGTATACGTTATCATACAGTAAATATCCTTTTACATGGCCGCGATAAAAAAACCGCACCGACTGCAGTGCGGTTTCTTCTCAAAAATGAAGCATTGATTGCAGGAAGCTTTTTGTCCGTTCGTTTTGCGGATGTTCGAATACGTCCGCCGGCGTTCCCTCTTCTTGAATAATGCCGTCCGCCATGAAAAGAACGCGGTCGGCCACTTCTTTGGCAAAGGCCATTTCATGGGTCACGATGATCATGGTCATATCGTCGTCCGCCAGCTGCCTGATCGTCTGCAGAACCTCGCCTGTCAGCTCCGGATCTAAGGCCGACGTCGGCTCGTCGAAAAGCATGATATCCGGATTCATGGCCAATGCCCTGGCAATAGCCACGCGCTGCTTCTGTCCGCCCGAAAGACGGGACGGGTAGGTATCCTTTTTTTCCCAAAGGCCGACTTTGCGCAGCAAGGCCTCGGCGACGGGAAGAATCTCTTCGTCTTTCATGCCTTTGACGACGCGCGGCGCTTCCAATATGTTTTCCAGAACCGTCATATGCGGAAAGAGATTAAAGTGCTGAAAAACCATGCCCATGCGACGGCAGATGGCCCGTACCTCACCGGCCGGCGCATAAACGGAGTGGCCGCCGTCTGCCGGCTGCTGCGCCATGCACCGGCCGTCAACGGTAATTTCACCTCGGTCGATCGTCTCCAGCTGGCAAAGACAGCGAAGAAATGTACTCTTGCCGCTGCCTGACGGCCCGATAATGGAAATGACTTCACCGGCATCAACGGCAAGGGAAACATCGTTTAACACGTCTAACGATCCGAATCTTTTTCTAATGTGCTTCATTTCAATAAAACTCATGTTTGCGGCTCCTCCTATTCATCATATACGGCATAGCGTTTTTCCAGGTAGCCGAAAACGTTGGTCAGAATAAAGGTGAAAAAGAGATAGAACACGGCGGCAACGATAAACGCCGTCGTATCGAAATCGCGCTGTACGATCGACCGCGTAATGCGAAGAATGTCATTCATCGCCAGGATGTAAACCAGAGACGTATCTTTCAGCAAATTGATCGTTTCATTCGCGACCGGCGGCAGGACCCGTTTGATGACCTGCGGCAGAACGATGCGGCGCATCGTCTGGACATAGGTCATCCCCAAAACTTTAGCGCCTTCATATTGTCCACGATCAATGGACTGAATCCCGCCGCGAAATATTTCGGCAAAATATGCGGCATAGTTGAACACGAAAGCGATGATAGCCGCCGGAAAATCAGGCAGCTTCAGCCCTTCAATAATGAACGGCAGGCCGTAATAAATAAACAGGATCTGCAGCATCAGCGGCGTACCGCGCATGATATAAATATACGCCCCCATAAATTTGCGCAGCGGCATGATCCGGGACAACCTAGCGACGGCCATGATGATTCCCAGCGGCAGGCTGAGGACGATGGTAATCGCAAAAATTTTCAGTGTAATCTGCAGCCCTGCAGCAACGGAAGGCACTATCGTAAAAAAATATTCCAATGGATTCTCCTTTACCCGAAACGCACGAAATGAGGGGCTGAAATCGTCCCTCATCGCGCTTCAAACGTGTGTATTTTCCTGTATTTATTTAATCGTAATATCTTCGCCGAACCATTTCTGCGACAGCTTCGTCAGCGTGCCGTCTTCACCCATCTGTTTCAGCACGTCATTCATTTTTTCCTGCAACAGCGTGTCTTCTTTACGCATGCCGACGCCGAATTCTTCATTGCCCATCTGATCGTCGATAACCTTGAACTTGCCTTCTTTTTTGCTCATGTAGTACCGGCCGACGACACTGTCAACAAGAATCGCATCGGTTCTGCAGACTTCCAGATCCATAAAGGCAGCTACAAAATCACCGTACAATTTTACATCAGCCAGCGAACCTTTAAAATCGGGCACCTTATCGAGAGCGTCAACAGAGCTGCTGCCTTCCTGCGTGCCGATAACCTTGCCGGCCAAACCGGCCCTGTCGGTAACCGGTGAATCGCTGCGCACAACGAGGAGCTGGGAATTCTTCATATACGGCTTGGAAAAGGCGATCTGCTGCGCCCGTGTTTCTGTAATCGTCAACCCGTTCCAAAGCATATCCACCTGCTTGCTCTTCAAAGCGGCTTCCTTGCTGTCCCAGTCGATCGGCTTGAATTCAACTTCGACGCCTAACCGTTTGGAAGCTTCTTTGGCCAAATCGATATCAAAGCCGACCAACGCGCCGCTGTCATCGCGGAATCCCATCGGCGGGAAATTATCATCCAGTCCGATAACCAATTTATCCGGCAACTTTTGTTCCGCCTGCTTCGCGCCGCTGCCGCCGCAGCCGGTCAATAACGATACTGCCGCAACCGTCAACAATCCTGCACAAATCATTTTTTTGAGTCTCATCTTCTGCCTCCTATACCGTTATATCCATACCGAACCATTTTTCCGAAAATTTCTGTGCCGTCCCGTCGCTGTGCATTTCTTCCAGGACACGATCCAGCTTTTCTTTTAACGCCGTATCCTCCTTGCGCAGGCCGACGCCACTGGGAACAGCGGGATAACCTACGTCGATAATACGGAAATCAGCCTTGTTTTTCTTCATAAAATATCCTGCTGTCGTCTTGGCAACGACGACGGCATCAATGCGGCCGACTTCCAGATCCATGAAAGACGTCACATTATCGGAATATTGTTTCAATTCCTTAAAAGAATTCTTCAGTTCCGGCTCCGCGTCAATCGCTTCCAGTCCCGTGCTTCCCTGCTGCGTCCCGACTATTTTGCCGGCAAGATCAGCTTTGCCGCGGATCGTCGAATCACTGCGTACCAGCAATATTTGCGGCCCGTTTTCATAGGCTCGGGAGAAAAGGATATTCTTTTCCCGATCCGGCGTGATGGAAAGACTGCTCCAGATGGCGTCAATATTCTTGCTCTTCAACTCCGCTTCCTTGCTGTCCCAATCGATGGACTTGAATTCCACCTCCATGCCGAGACGCCTGCTCGCTTCTTTAGCCATATCAATATCAAAGCCGACCAGTTCGCCCGATTCATCATGAAACCCGAAAGGCGGGAAATTATCATCCAAGCCGATAACGATCTTAGCACGCTTCTGTTGACCGCCAGCAGCCGTTTTATCCTGTCCGCAACCGGCAAGCACGCCGGCAAGAACCACCCCGACAACGGCAAACGCCGCATACCGCTTCCATCCCATGTATATCGCCTCCACAATGCCTACTGATGATGCTTCTTTATTTTACTTTATCTCATTAAAATAGTAAAGAATAAAGTGGAAGTGAAACATACCTGTTATTTTTTGATTTCACCTGATTTCATTTGATCTCTCTGTAATTCTCATTCTTCCTCGTCTTTTTCTGCCCCATCACGAATGCGATCCAATATTTCCCGCTTATCTTTTCCGGAGAGAAATTGAAGCTGAACAGGCAAAATTACAAGGCCGCCCTCTATCGGCTGTCCCAAGCGAAATTCGCGCCACGTATCAGCAATTTCAAAAATATCCCGATACGGAACGAAGAGCAATTGCTTTTCCGGGTGCAGCTGTCCGCTCAGAAGATCCCGCGCCGACGTGCATTGACGCCGCACGATCAGTCCTTTGGCCGTCGTGTAGCAGAGAATATCCCGCTGTCGGTGTATCTGCCACAGGCAAAAACACAAGACGGCAATATTGTCCAACTTGGCGGCAATCGTCCGTTCCGGAAGCATGAGCCAGAAAAAATAAATACCTACGGCCGTAAAAGCCAGCTGAAACACGAAGGACAGGGCACGCGCTTTTTCATATTCTTTTTCAATTGCACCGCACGAAAAGCGTTTGGTCAGGTCTTCCTGGGTCATAAGCTCGCCTGCCTTGACGGGAGATCAGTTCGCCTGAAATAATCAGCAGTCCGGCGAAAACGAAAAAAGCGGCTGCCGACGC
>NZ_AWXA01000005.1:0-23418 GCF_000478965.1 Megasphaera vaginalis (ex Srinivasan et al. 2021) | reverse complement strand
GTGTCACCCCCTCCTTTTTATGTTACGTTGATCGTGATATCACCGCTGCCGTCAAAAGTTGCGGAACCGCTGACTGCCCCCGTTATTGTTATCTTTCTTGCCGTCTTTAGCTTCGTCGCTGTATCAGCGTTTCCGTGAACGTTGCCGTAAAAGCCGCCATTGCTCGAATAAAACGCTTTTGCTTGCACGTCAGCTTCTTCCCCACCAAGGTTTTTAAAAACCCATTTATTTATCCGCTTAGTGCTTTTTTGCGTATCAGACCACCCGACATAAACAATGCCGCCGTTTGTATATCCTGATGAATTAAATTTGATCTCATTTCCGGATACTATTGATAATGATTTCCCGAATTCTGCGGTTGTTGCAGTAAAAGAGTTTCCGGTGCATGTATCAGCCGTAACGGCATTACCGGCAATACTAATTGGCCATGTTCCCGATGCACCGACACCGGTAAGCTGCGGCACATAAAGATTATAGTTTGCAGAATCGAGTATTATTTTTTCGGTGCCCCAATTTTTGTATACTTGCTTGTTCCAGTGCAAGCTGTCGTGATCATCAGTCATCCTAGTCGATATGCGCATACCGTGACGGGTTCCGTCGTCATTTCCGTTCCTGTGTCTGACGCTGATTACATCAAACCACGTCTTATCACTTGTATACATACTGCCAGCATATGTTCTTCTGCTTTGCACCATCGCATTAATATCCGATGTTTCGTCTGTATCAGCACCGGAAACGACTGCGCCGCTTTGTTTAAACGATGTAGATGTAATTACGCTATTTGTAATATCAGTGGCTGTGGCAGCTGTCCCAGCAGGCTGTTCAACCCAGCCCATGTTTTCTCTGCGGCAGAAAACTCTGTGAGTATTATAAGTAACCAATCGCTGCTGATAATACACGTCTTTTGTGACTGACAGCCGGAATGATTCAGTAAGCCCATTCGGCGTATTTGTTAGCGTACTTAAATTTACGTCACCGACAAAGACATATTCGCCGACTTTATAGTAATTGTTTAAGTCAGCACCGTTTGGAATCATTGTGTAAGTTAATGAATCGGCAGTGCCGGCATGTGCTACATTATCGACTGTGACCGTGTTTATCGTCCCGTCCGTATTTGTGATCGTAAGTGTATCGTTGCTGCCGACGATGCTACTTATAGCAGATTGTACTTTGCTAAATAGATACTCTAAATTGTTGACGATATAGTCCAGCGCACCATCGTTTGTCGTGTTGACAAGGGCTGACTTTTTCCCATATGCCCCAGCTTGGATAATAACGTCATTTTCGTCCCTTATTTCGCCATGCTGAAATGCCTGTGGTTTCATTCAATCACACTCCTGTCGTGTCTGCATTGGCTGTCTGGTCAGTGCTATTTGCGCCGACTTCCTTTTCAGCTGCCATCTTGGCAACTGTCAGCGTCACTTCATCACCGTAATTGATATCAGACACGGATTCTGTTGAGTCTGCCTGCAAGGTAAACATTTCTCCATACTCCTTATTGTAAAACGAAAGGCTAGTCAAAAAGCCATCTCCTTGAGGATAACTGACTTTGCCAAGTACGGTAAATCTCTTTGTCATCATATATATTCTCCTTTACTGGTTATTTGTAAATAAGGGGCAGTTTCGTACCATCGTAACTGCCCCTGTAATTATATGTTTTCTACCCATACTCCATTAGTAATTCGACACGTCTACGACAATAACTGACGTTGGCCCACCATATATACTTTTAAAGTCAGCACCTTGTACATACATGTGATTTTGATAAATTGACACGCTCTGCCCCCCTTCCATAGATAAAAGCATTGTGTCATTATTGTTTCCGCTATAATGGTATGATAAAGAATTAACTATTACCGCAATATCCTTTTCATAGTTTTTGGAAAATGACGAAAAATCATCACGATCCTTATATATGTAATCTAAAACTCTCAAATATTTAGTGTTGCTATTAAATATCTCTTCTTTGTCTTTGTTGTATATTAGCAATTCACCTGGGGCGGCTGAATGGGAACTACCAAACTCATACGCTTTCGTCAAAGATGGCGTTATTTTAGTGGTAAATAAAACGCTCACTCCGTCTGACAATACTCCGGAAACAGATGTCTGTTGAATAATGCCATCGGCTTTGATAGCAAGAAGATTCCCCGGTGAAACAGGTTGATATATTGAAGCAGTTTTTTCGCCAATCATAACAACCCCATCTGCAGGGCCGTATCTAAAATCCCCGTCTCTTGGAAGGGTACCATCATGATATGAGATTACTCTTTGTAAAGAATAGTTAGTAAATTCATCATCAATTACAATTTTTGATCCATTCGATATTTCTAAATATTTGTCCATTTTCCCCTCACTTATACACACCAAAAAAATAGACAACCGAAGTGTCAACCCTATGGTTATAACTCCAAGTGAATAAATTTTTATTCACGGAAAAAGATATATCATCCGTATTAGAAAATTTATCAAAACTTTTTCTGATAACAGGGATAAGATCTCCGTCATTTAAATTATCCACAGACACCTCTCCCGAAGAAGTAGAAAGTTCTTTGCTCCCTAAATATCTAACAACACCATCAGTTGTATCAAAATTAATATTACCTTTACTATCAAATATCTGAATTCCAGCCGGCATTTCCCTTCTCCTATACAAAAATAATCCAATTAATAACATCACTCCTAATATAAAAAATCCCATTACCAAACCCCCATTCTGACACGTAATACGTTATTGCTATCATAAATTAATATAAGATTATCTGATATTTCCACCCTCGCCCCACTTGTTTTTGTTCTAAGAGTTCCGATATTTGCGCTTATCGCGGACAAACTTTGTACATTTAACTTATCAGCTGTAACCGAGCCACCTGCAATCTTATCGACCGTGATTGCCCCTGTCTGTATCATGCCTTTTGCTACGACATTGTTATCAAAGATGGTATCCCCTGTGATATGCACCTTAGCGCCGCTGATCTTGACACTCTCTGTGGATACGTTGATCTGATTGATGATGTCGTTTTTCTGCACTTTAAGGCTGATATTATCTTGTATCTGTGCGATAGCCGAGTAGTTACGGGCACCTGCTGCACTGTTAAGGTTGGTCACGACAGATGTTATCTTGCCATCTGTTTGCTTGATTTGAGACGTCAGATCGGCCTTGTTATTTTGCACCGTTTGCGTGATACTGTCGGCGGTCTGCTTTAGCTGTGAGATGTCACCTGTATGGGACTGCACGGTCTGCGTGATAGACTTTGTGTCCTGCTGTATCTTGCTGATATCTTCTTCCGCAGCGCCGATACGCGGTATTGCTTCTTGCGCATCCGAGACGGCCTGCTTGATGACACCGTCTACTTTGGCCAAGCTGATTGCCTCATCCTTTATAAAGCTATCGTCGACGAGGACTTTAACGACTTGCCGTACCTCTCCGCTATGCTCGCCTTCACCAAAAAGATCGGTGTAAGCGACGGATACGTCGTAGATTCCTGCGCCACATGTATGTGTCAGTGTATTGTTGACCGTATGTACCGGCACAATGCCGCTTTGCGCGTCTGACGACGCGTCAAAGTACACTGTCATGCCGGTGCAGCCATTCGGTATCGGCGCTGCTACGACAGAGAGTCCGCCGAGTATTTGCGTGACCTTAGGTAGCGCCGGTTTCGGCGGAACGGGCTTATTGTATTCCAGGACTGCCGGCAGTGAATACTTATTGTCTCTGCCGTGTGCGTACAGATAAACAACGCCTTTTCGTGCGATTAGCGGTAGTGCTCCGGAGACGTCTTGCGTCCGCAGCAGCAGCGCCTGTGACTCAACACCCGGCTTTTGGTCCAGCCGCACCTCATAGTTGGCGATGTCGGTATTCGTGACCGCTCGCCAAGATAAAACAGCCTGCGCGCCAAAGCCGATTTGCACATTGTCCGGTGTATTCGGGATCATCGTCTTAAGAGCGATGACGGTATCGATGTGGGGCGCGGTATCCGGAGATACATACTCCCCGAGCTCGTTAGCCGTCGCGATTGCGATTCGTAGCGTATCGCCCGGTATCGCCTGCGGGATGACCATTTGTCCGCCCCCTTCTCCGGCAAAGATCCAGGGGCCGGTAAAGCCCATCTGATCCGCAGGCACACCTACAGCCATATTGATCTGTGTTGACTGGTCATAGTTGCTCTTATAATAGACGTGTCCCATAAGATTTGCCGACTGCCAGTTGACGACAACATCATACCGCGGCGTACCGTCCGGCAAATGCCGGTACCGTGTGTACGCTGTAATCCCGGTCGGGGTTATAGCCGGCAAGACATTACCATGCAGCCCGATGCTCTTACTTGCAGCACTGGAGACAAAGCCGTCCAGCACTGCACGTACCCGCACGTAATAGGTGTACGTCGGATCGGCGTTGGGTATATCCGCTTCCATCAGCGTCGTTGTCGTCAAATCCGTCCACGTGTACAAATCTGTAGAGTACGAGACTTTAAAACCGTCATACCGTGCCCCTTCCGGCATGTCCCACGTAGCGTGAATAACGCTATTTTTGTTATTATCCTTAGTACGGACGCTGACCTCAGATAGTTGCAAGTTAATCGGCGCTTTAAGCTGCGCGTTGACCGGGGTACTGTAGTCGATGATCGGATACCGATCGTAGTTGACATCGTACACCGCCGGATCATACTCAATAGCGGTGATCGTAACCTTGAGATCACCATCTTGCTCAATTCGGATAATGCGGAAAGGTTTAACGACTTTATCGCGGCCCCCCACAGCGTAATTATCGTACTGCGCCGGGGTATCGGCAGCAGTAAAGCCCTGTGACAGCGTCAGCGTATTTGTTGTTGTGTCTTTCGTGACGGCGACAATATCGCGTGAAATGAGCGCATCATCTGCCGAGCGCTGCACTAAAATACTATACGACTCAGAGGCGGCCAGCATGACCTCTTTATCAATGGTTATGGTGTTACCGCTGACAGAAACGATACGACCACTTAACACCCCGATACGCGGGACAGCATGACTGACGCCGATGATATCGCCATATTCGCACACAAGGGCATTGACGTCCGCACCAAACTGCACCGTCTGCAGCTCCCTCTCGTTAACGGCCAGACAGTGCATAGCCTCACGATAGGCCTGTGACCGTCGGGCAACGCCGAAAAGACTTAAATCTGCCGTGTTATCTTGCAGTGTACGCGCCTCCGCATATTTGCTGCTGCGCACAAAAAACTCCGTATTTTTAAAATCGTTTTGCCCGTCGTTATACGTGATCTTGACGCTACGTGCTCGGTCATCGCGAGAGGAAAAAGAGCCGCTAAACGACGACATCGTCGTCCGTCCCTCTCCAAAGATCTGCTTGACGACTCCCGGCATATCGACGACAATGCCGAGATTGGTGCCGTGCCGGATGATAGTGGCGTGGCCGACATTAGCCGCCTTATTGGCCGCTTCCAATCGTTTTTGCGTGACATCGAAAAAAGCGTCCAGCATAAATCTCTTTTCGGTCCCACCGTCACTGGTCGGAATTAGCTCGTCCGCATAGTCAGCAGCCTTTTGCCACTCGTGCCAGTATTTTGTAAAGCGCTCTGCCGGGCAGCCGTCAACTACAAACTCATATTGACCCGTGTTGACATTTTTGAGTTGCCGGCAGTGATGCAGAATGTCATATGCCGCCCATATCGGATTTTGTGCGGATCGCTGCTCATACGCCTGTTTTGCGGGGTTGTATACCCATACATTTAACCGCTTTTGCCGCCATGTCAAACTCGGAATGCCATTGTTAAGCTGGTTCGTAGCTTTAATCCGTAGTGCCACCAGTACCTTATTCGGCCGACAAAACGCACCGGTATTGATGTACGTCGAAATTAATGACCACTGCATCTGCGCGTAGTCTCTCGAGGTAATCGGCATCGTAACTGTAGTCAGCCGTACATCATACCGCCCTGCCTCTAAGCCCTCAAAACGATATGTACGCCGTACGGCGGAGTTAGTACTCTGCGTCAGCGAAAAAGATTGTTCTGCCCATTGGTTTTTACCGGTTGGACTGATCGCGATTTTAAAAGATACGGTCAGCTTTTCAAAATTACCTTTATCGCTCGTGTGATAAATCCCGCCCGGCCACGACAGCGTGACGTCGATTGCGTTGACTGAGTCGCTATCCGTACTCCGTGTAATTGTCGTACCCTCTTTACAGTCCATATCGACAGACTGGTCAGCGACGGTCTGCGGGAAGAAGGAAATCGGCGCTTGATCATTTGTCCCCGTTCGCGTCTCCACCTGCACATCATCAAACGCCGACAATGGCGTGTAGCCGATACGGAGATCGTCAATACTATCAATAGGCCCATACCCGCCTGAGTACAGCACATTAAGATACTGCACATCTTTTTCGCCGCTGTGCGTAGTTTTGCGCTTAAAGAAAAATCCTGTCTGGGACGTCGTCGTGACATCGTAGCGCTCTGTTTCCGTCTCAACGTGGTACATAAGCAGCTGCGGCTGAGGGATACACTCGCCAAACGTCTCGCCGATTGTACCCCCTTCGCGCGTCTGCACTTGCGGTAAGTCCCATCCGTACGTTTGCGACGATGATTGATCTTTTTGCAGCTGTTGATCAAGATGAAAAACACTATTGATTAACTTTCCGCCGAGCATCATGACCGCCCCGGACACCAATGCACGAGCAAACATACTGTGCAGCGCAAAAATGTTATGCGGCGCGGCAATCATCAAGCCAATCATCAGCGCCATACCAAATATTCTTTTGAACCCCCCTCCCCCCATTTGCGCCGCGACAATAACTTGATCATCGTCTTGTGGTATGTAGCTATACGGCGTGACAGCCATCTGTCCGTTAATAAAGACGTCAAGGTCTGTTACGTCGATATACTCTGTCAGCTTCTTGCCCTCGTAAGCGATTTGTTTGCGTGTATGCTCGCCTGTAAGGACATTGCTGACGGTAATTAATTCAAACACTCGGATATACTCCTTTCCGCGGCAAATAGTAGCCGATAACGCGTGGCCCCCACCGCCGTATTTTATCGATCTGTACTGCTGTATCATAGGCGTGAATAAACTCGCCGTATCCCAAATAAATGCCGCAATGGCTACCGTAAGGGTTCCCGATAAAACGGATCAGCACAAGGCAACCCGGTGTCGGTGTACCGAGACGATACCAGTTTTGCGGCAATCCGGATTTAAACGCTGCCATCGTAACCGCCGCGCTCGTTGCATCTAAAGGATACGGAGGCAGCTGTAGTCCCTGTCTCCGGTAAATCTCGACGGCAAGTCCCCAGCAGTCAAGTCCTGTCCGTACGTCCCGTCCGCCGCTTACGTACGGGATACCGACAAGGTCATCGTACTTAACCATAATTACCCGTCATCCCTTGCTCACCGCCAAAGCGGCTCGTGATCCGGCACTCTTTAAGCGTGTTATTACACGCCGCTGCACTGCCGCTATAGCCACAGCGGACCGATTTAAAGACAAAGGGGCAGAAGTTAACCATGTACGCGTCAAGGGGGAACTTATTGTACAACTCAGGACTGCATCCAAGTGTAAATGTAACCCACTGCTCATCATAGCCCGTCGATAAGTTGGTAAAGTCCAGCTGATCCAGCGGCTCAGGGTTATCCAAAAGCCCCGCGTGGACAACGTACACCGACACAGCAGCATCGGTGAGTCCCCCAAATTGCTGCAGGTACGACTGGATTACCCCACCGCAGTTACTAACCGTAAGCTTGACAGTAGGAAGCGTTGTGCCGTCTGTTGTGACGGCCGACAGTGTGAGCGGAAAGCGGGTCCATGTATGTCCGCCCCATACGACGTCCTCGTTGTTACGTGCAAGGTAAATCGGCTCCGGTAAATCTCGATGGTTAATCTTGAGTAGGATCAGAAAAGGCATATCCGACGCAAGTTTATTTTTTTCCAAAATCGCAGCCGTTTCCCAAATCAGCATATATCAAACCTCCTCAAAATTTAGCGTCAAGTAATACCCTTCTGGGTGTGAATAGTGCACTTTAAAATCTCCGGTAAAGCGCACTGTATAAGTTGTGCCGGAGTCATAATCGATAAATTTAAACATTTCAGATTTCCTAACCTTCTTCCAAAAATCCCGCAGCGTATTTTTTTCCGCCTCGGTCAAACAGGTCCAGGAATAGCTGAATGTCGAAATGGTACGAATAGCCCGCGGTCGCGTAATGCGATAGTTGGCATCGGTCTTACTCTCGATCGTGCTGTCTGCGATTTTCTCGACGTAGGTATCACCCACGTTAGTCGCCGTCGCTATCATCGGATCCGGCACAGCTGTGCGTGGAAACTCTAGCATTTTACATCATCCTTTCGCAGCATTTCGCACTGCCTGTGCCATGCCGCCCTCATTAGTTTCCGTCGCGTCAACGACGATGTTCAGCACCCACTTCTTGAGCTGGTCGTCGTAGTTGCTGGACTGCACGCGCACGTTATTATTACTGTTGTTAATAATATTGACTACCGGTGTCCCGGCACCCATGACCCCGACGCCGCCTGCCGTGTTCCGCGCAATGCCTTGTCCGATGCGCGAGTAGACATTATCATTAAGCGGCATAACAGCTTCGTGGTAACCCACCTCTCCCATGATCCCGACAGTAGGAGCGGTAACAAGTCCGCCGTTTGCGAAGTGGGGAATTGACAGACCGCCAAAGCCCCCTCCGTAGCTAAAGCCGGAGGCATATCCGCCGCTGTAACCACCGACGATATTGCTCATAAACGACGATCCGCCGCCGCTAAAGAACCCTCCGAGGCCACCGCCTCCACTACCTCCCAGCGCGCCGCCAAAGAGCATCATGGCAATCTTATTCGCTGTAACCTGTGCGACAGTCTTCGCAATCGTGCTCATGATCGACTTGCCGAGGTTTTCAAAAGCTTTACCGGCCCCTTGTGATCCGGATATCATCGACTCAAAAGCCTCCGCCATATCAGAGGCAATCGAGGTTGACCCTTCGGCAATCATGTCCGTCGTTGTTTGATTGGCTTTTTGCCATATCTCGTAGTAGGATTGACAGGCTTTTTGCTTTGCCTGCCACTCCATGACATCCTTTTGTGCCTGCGAATTTAAAAGCTTTTGCAGACCTTTTCCATCCCCGTTAGTAATGCTGTACTGAATCTCTTTTTCGTGAGCTTCGCGCATCGCATCGGTACGCTTTTTAAGCGCCGCAAGTACAGATGCATTGTACCAGTCATCGACTTGCTTCATGGCGGCCTTATCGTACTTGTCAGCCGCTACTTCGCGCTGCTTTACTTCGCGTTGCTTACGCAGACTCTCGACGGTAGCACGGTATTCGTCCTCGACCATACCTGTAAAACTACCACTTAACTCGTCGTTGATCTTCTCCGTCTCTTCTTTGAGCTTCTCCTGCCGGCTCTGCAACTCAGCGGCGATACGATTAATCTCGGATGTGTTATACCGATCGAGTAACTTTTCTGCGTCTTTAGTATCAACGCCTTTGCTCTTAATCTCTTTTAGTTTGGCCTCACGAGACTGATAAAATTGCTCAAGCTTTGCAGTGTCCTGCTCATACTGCGTAGCGTCGCTTTTGCTGAGCGTACTCTGCAACTCTTGCTCCAACTGCCGCAGCTCCTTGCGTCCTTCGAGTAGCCGCGTCATTTGCGCAGTCATACCGGAGTCTTTATGCATCCCGTAGTACGCCTTTTTGACTTTCTCAACGTAATCAGGGTCACCGCCGCCGTTGTACGCTTCGACGTTGGCCCAAGTCTCATCGGTACCGGTAAGATCCTTCTTCCGGGACAGCACAGCCATACCGGCACGAGCATTTTGCAGCGGATCCGTCTCCCATCCCGGGAAAAGTTCCGCTACACTACCGCGCTGACCATTAGCGGTAACAGCGTCTTGCCCACCGTCAAGTATTTGAAAGAGCCCCCCACCATCAGCCATGTTGACTGCGTTAATATCACCGCCACCAGTCTCGACGGCCGACATAGCCAGCGCTAAATAGGGATCCTTATGAAACTCTTCGGCAGCGCGTTTAATGGCCGCCCAATTTTGATTACTGCCCCAATCAAGGTCCTGCGTCTTAGGCGTAAGGCCGCCCATCCCCGCCAACGCTGCCGAGTCGATGATACCGACAACGTTACCGCCATACGAAGCGCGGTAGTCTTGCCCGTAAAACGACGATTGCCGGCCCGTACCGGACGCAGAGTAGTACCCACCTTGCCCGATCGTGATCGTGTGATTGCCGTTTTCGACGATTGCAACATCGCCGGGCTTTGCGTTGTAGCCATTGCCGTACTCATCTGTCGGATGCCATGCACCGCGGCGTTTCGCTTCTTGGATCCATGAACTGTTCGCAGCGTTTGCGTCACGGTCCTGTGTTTCCGCCCCGGCGTATAACTCATTGTCCATGCCTGACGTATCGACACCGGCGCCCTGCAGCCCTGTTTTAACGTAGATCGTGCATTCAAAACCTTTATAGTTTCGGCCTTGATTTGCATCCATATATCCCAAAATCGTTCGCCGCAGATCATCTTCCGAGTAAGAGCCTTTCCCCCTGCTTAAATCAAGATCGAGATTCGAGTTCGCCTTTTGTGCCGCCTCTTCAGCGGCTTTCCGCTGCTTTTCTGCCTCTTCCCACGCTTTTCCGCCGCCGGCGTTATACCAATTCCCATACTGTTGTGCGTACTCGTCTGAGTCTGGGTCAAGTGCAGTTTCGTTGATTCCTCCGGCAGCTACAGAACCAAGCCCCGTCGGATCGGCAGCAACGTTACTATTATCGCTTTGTCCCTCGCGCCAAATCTTGCCGTCATGTGCCGTATAGCGGACCCCGCCAGACTCCCACGTATTCGCCTTTCCCTCTTCATACTTTGCATGGAAATACTGAACGGCACAGTAAGCCACATACAAAGCGGCTGCGCCAACTCCGATCCAGCCGCCGGCGAGAGCAAACAACGCCTTACCTGCGACTTTAGCGGCGCCACCTACTTTACCGAGGACACCAATCGATTTCGTTCCGGCCGCCACTGCCTGCACGCCTGTTGTAGTGTGTGCAGTTGCCACCTTACCGAGCGCGACGGTATTCTCTTCTGCAGCAATCACAGCGGATTCACTGGCCCGCACTTCTGCGGCGCCGGCTTCTGCAGCAGCCACGGCAACCGCTTCATTGCTTTCGGCAACACGCGCGTTGGCTGCCACCTCCGACTCTGCCGCAGTCATCTTCGTCGCTGCCGCCTCTTCAGCTGCTACCCCGGTCGCAATTTCCGACTCGGCAACGGCGCGATTGCTGGTGATGACCGTTTCATTAGCCTCAATCTTTGCCACAGCCGCATCGCGCGCAACGATGCCGTTATCTGCCAATGCTGTATTTACTACCCCTGCCGACTCCTCAGCGGCAAGGTTAATCTGCGCAAACGCTTCTGTCATACTCAGGCGGATTCGTTCCGCCGATTCTGCAGCCTGTATACCGATCTCCGTAAATTTCTTCGCTAAGAATTGCTGCGTCTCTGCTGCAGACAGGTCTTGCTGTTCTGCCGTCTTGATAGCTTCCCTGCGCATCGCAGAGTACATGCGTTCGCTATCTGCGATAGACTTATTGATTCGCCGCTCTTGCACTTTCGTCAGCGCCGCTTGCTCAGACTCCGCAGCCTTGTCTTGCGCAGCATTCCGCACGGCACTGACGGCAGTACCGACAACGGTCATGCCGGCTTTAGCAATCTTAACTGCCTCATACGCGGCCACCAATTTTGCGAGTGTGCCAAGTGTTGACGTGACAAGTTCTTTATTTTCTTTGACCCAGCGTGCCGTACCGGCAAGTCCGGACGTAATCTGCGGTAAAAGTTCCAAAGCAACAGGCGCAAGAGCAGAGCCCGCTACTGTGCCGAGTTTACCCATTTGCAAACTGAGCTCTTGCATTTGCATATGCGCCTCGTGCATCTGCTTAGGATCAAGTCCCACGCCCTGCACTTTAGCCGCACGCTCAGACGCCTCAGCGTAGTTAAGTAGTGTCTTACTGAGCCCCAGCCCCCGCGCACCGAGAGTTGCCATAATAAACTCTTGGCCTTGCCCGGCGTCATTGGCTTTTTTGTAACCCTTAGCAAGCTCTTCGAGCTGCCCCGTAATTGGTTTCAACTTGCCACCGGCATCTGTCATGGAGATGCCCAGTGCCTTGAACACTTCTTCCGCACGTTTGCCGTCTTCGGAGTGCGTCAACAGCCCCTTATCGAGCCGCATCATCGCCTTTGCCGCCGTATCAGCGTCGCCACCTGTCATCTTCATGACCGACGAGAGTTTCACAGCCTCCTCGGCGGACAGCTGGAATCGCTGCTGCAACTGATAAACGGACTCTCCGGCATCAACGGCGGCGCCAATTACGGCATTTAGCCCAAAGCCTGCAGCCGCAACACCGGCAAAGCGGGCGAACGTCCCCATTAATCCCTCAACGTCATGCGACACCCCGGTAAGGCGATTGCTAAACTCATTCAGCGGCGTCGTATTAAACGCACTGTTAATTTCCTGTTTTGATTTGTTTAATTCGGAGGACAAGCCGCTGCCGTCCGCTCCAATTTTAATTAATAAATCCGCGATTGTAGCCAATGACTTGCCCCCTTATAAGCCAAATGCGTCTTTTAAATTTTGCATATCCTCTGCGCTGCGCCGCTCTTTTGCCTCTTGATACTCGGGATAGAGCGGTGATAAGATATCCTCCACTGTCACGTTGCTCCCCTCCGCCAAATGCGGGCGGAGCTGCCACAGCGTAAAGTACGCGGCCTTTTGGTCCTCTTCTTTACGGCGACGCATCAATCCTTGCACCATGACGTTAAACTCCCCGATCTGCAAGCGCTCAAACTCCTCCGGTTTTAACGCCAACGGGCCATAGGCAAGAGGTTCCGCGCATTTTATCCATTCTGCGACGGAGCCGACGGGGCTACAGCCTTCTTCGACTTCGTCGCTTTGGAGTTTTTTCCCGTATCGTTAAATTTAACCGGACTAAACAAATCCGTATCAAGCACCATAGTGCATGCGATCCCGCTCAAAGAGTCGATCGTATTACCTTCAACCGCACAATACTCTTCAATCAGATCAAAAATTTCGTCATCTGTGCGCTTCCCGTACTTGTCGTCATGGATGCCGTACCGCAGGCATGCAACTAAAAAGTCGATATCGACTCGTTGCGTAAAAGACCGGAGCGCAGCTAACGCCTCAAGATTAAAGATCGATATTAAAGATTTATCAATTTCGCGTTCAACGGCGCGCAGGTCCCGAATCGTCAAATACGCCTCATACCGATTGTCATTGATTGTGATAACTCTTACATTTTTCAAAAGGTGCACCTCGCTTTACTATAGTAAAAAGGGCGCCAATACGACGCCCTCCCTAAGAACCTACTTACGCTGCAGTTACTTTTAAGGTGTACAGCAAATCCGTGTCAGCGGTAATTTTGATATGGATAATGTTATCCCCCACCTTGACAGAGCTAGCCAGCGCGCCCGCTTTTAACAGCGTCAGCTTACCGCCGACATACGTATAATCCGTACCATACGCTAATTTCGTACCGTCGGGCATGATGACAGAGCGGATATTGGCATCTGCCGGCGTAATCGTAATCGTCACATCAGTAATGGCCGCTTTGCTTGCAACGGTACTCGTTGCCGCACTAAGCGCAGGCGTACCGCTAAGCACCTGTACATCACTGATTGGGCCCTTACCCTCAAAGGTAACTTTCAAGGTAGACACGCCACTATGGCTGTGGTCCTCGTTAAATGCGGTAACGGCAGCCCATCCGGTACGGTACGAGCCGTCCGGGTATTCCTGCCGGATGAATACAGGCTTACGTGCAGCAAAGCGATTTTCTAAAATAGCGACTGCTTCGTCATTTAACACATACAAGCCGTCGTAGGAGATTGTCCAGGATAACAAGCCGGCAAGTTTTTCACCGTAGTCTCCTGACGTTTTATGCGATGCATCGATCGACTCGGCTTTACGTTCCAGCGGGTTATTCCGCTGCCCGCCGAGTAAGATCCACGTCGGTGTACTATCGAGAGCGATATATAAAAGAGTATCCTTACCGGCAACGGCTTTTGTCGATTCCGGCATAGTTGGTAAATTTTTAATTTGATCTGCAGTTAATGCCATATAATGTGCCTCCTAATCTAAATTCTGTTGGACGATAAACTCGACTTGTAGCATCCCATGATAAGCACTCGTCTTATCCTCGTACAGCTCTTGCCACGCTTGATACAGCGAGATTGTAGCCTCACTTACCTGTGCATAGCCTTGTAAATCAAGTTTGTACGATGTAAGCAAAAAGACGATATCGTCCATAATACTGTTGATTTCTTTCTTCCCGTGCTGCTTTGACCACACATGGATTTGCTGATTGACCGCATGGTACATCGTCGTTTTATTCTCAACGACCGGCGTCCCGTGAAACTCACCGAGTACGATATACGGCATACTGTCCGTACCCGATGGCACAGCGTCGTATACCGGTATCGTCTGCCCGTCATGCAGTAACGTGTAAACAGCTGCCTGCAAGGCGTTAAAAGGGATGTGGCTTATCATTTACTTATCACCTCACGTATGGCGCTTTCCAGCGTCGGACGTACTGCGTCAAGGGCAGGCTGCATAAACGGCCGTGCCGCACGCTGCGGAATAGTGACGCGTTTCATAAACCAACCTTCAGCGCCGGGATATAACGCCTTTTTTTTGATAGGTATTTCTACCGATTTCGCAACCCCATACTCGATTAAGTGCCCGACTGGGTCAGCAACATTAATAGACGCGTAGGTTTTATACTCGTTATTAAAAAAAGTTAAGCCAATTCGAGTTTTTAAATCACCAGTGCCATAAGGAGCAAGCTCCATAGCACGACTATGTACTTCCGCAGCCTTATCATGCACGGTCTGACGTATCCGCTCTTGCGTTTCTTTGTCATAGTCGCTTAGCTGATATAGCGCGTTAAAAACCTCTGTATTGAGATTCGTTTTAATGTACATGTGCGCCCCCTATCCGTGCTTGCTCACCGCTTCGCACGTCAACGTGACAGTGTCCCGCTTCGGGCTATACTCGATGTGCACAATGCGATAGCGCATGCCATGATAGCCGAGTTCCCAGTCATACCCTATGTCCTCACGATACCGCAAAGTAATTCCCTGTGTAATCGCCGTAGTCGGAGCACCGGCCGCTTCAACGTCCGCAAATCGCGGTCGAAGCACTTTGGCCCATACGGTATCGACGAGAACAGGCAGACCATCGATATAGCCGCCTTGGCCGTCACTTTCGCGCATAGGTTTATACAAGCTGACACGCTTTGTGAAATCTGCTATCTTCGTCATGCTTCCGTCGTATCGGGAGCTGCTTGCTTCTCTTTTTTCGCTTTGGCGGGAATCTCTTTCACGTACCCAAAATCCAAATACGACTGCAGCGTCTCCTTACTCCCTTGATATGTATCGCCTTCTTGTAAAAAGGCATCTCCAATAGCCACGTTACACAGCGCCACGATTGTCATATTGTACTCCTTCCTGCGGCCTCGATCTGTATCAGCTGAGCGGTAATGCTGTAAGGCAGCTCGCCGGACTGCCCCACTGCACCACGATTGTCATACCAATGCGCCGCGAGTAATTTAAGCGTGAGTACGTGCTGCGGATTATCCGCAGCAAACGACACCCCCGTACCTTGCGTAATAAATAACTTTGCTGTATCGATAAGGTTTTTGATGACGCTATCTTCTTCAACGCCATCCACGCGCAGATACAGCTTTACGTCATCCAAAAGATCCATATGCTACACCTTACGCTAACGCAATCTGTCCAAAGACAGCGGCTTGCGGGTCAAAGGGCTGCACGTCAAAACGGGTAACAGCTTTGATATCATAGCTGTCGCGCAAGAAGCTGTTTCCACCGATATCCGTTCCTTGGAGCGTAATGGCTTGTCGATCGAAAAGGACGACAGCGTCTGTCATGCTGCCGATGATAAGAGGAGCCTTTCCGGTATCCGTAGGCAGCGTCTTGTTAGACACAACTTTAACCGGACGACCGAAAAGCATCTTCTGCGTCGGATCAAGCGGATTAGGCTGCAAAAGATAATCGCCTTGCGTATCCTTTTGCGTATCAAGATAATTAAACCCGTCCTGATTAGTAACCACTGTCGAGAGTAAGGACAGTGCCGGATCGAGCGTGACGTTCAAGATCTTCTTGACGTCATCGAGTTTAGCAACAGGCGACTTCGACAACCCGTTCAATACACTCACAATTTTTGTATTTTCCGTTACGACGGATTTTTTAGCAAGCCAATTGTACACATACGTCAAGAGGTTCTGATCGGTGTCGGCAAGCAGCTCTTTTGAAATCGGCAAAATACCGGCGTATTTCGCTACAGTGTATTTAATTTGTGTAAAGGTCGGGGCATCGGTTTCGTCAATTTGTGCCATTTCGGCGACATTAACAAAGGGTGTCATATCAGCCGTAGCTTCCAACACGCGCGTACCGGAGAGCGTATTGACGTTTTCGATACGGACAATACCCGACAACGGGTTAAGTGTGCGTTTCAACTCATTAATCTTAGTCTGCGCATCAACGGGAACAATAAAACCACCACTTGCCGGCGTACCTTCAATAAGGCTGCCTGCGGCATCGACAACTTGTTGAGCATAACTCATTTCGGCGTCATTTAACTTCCCGCGGCGTAATACTTGAGCAAGGACATGCGTTTTATCAACGACCTCATCCTCTTTCGAGTCTACCTTCGGCGATACCGGCGGTAATCCTGCCACATCTTCGACCGTTTTCAGCACTTCGAGTTCCCGCTTCATATTGCGCAGTTCAGCAGTAACACGTTCTGCGTCGTCAAGCTTATCTTCTTTCAAAAAATTTTGTACTTCCTGCGTTTTCAGCGTCATTTGCTGACGCAATTCGCGTTCTTTTTCTGTCAAGGTTGTATCCTCCTTTTACCGTAACAATTCTAATTCGCAAGCAATTTTTCGCCTGCGTAAGTTATTTTCTTGCTTTTCCCCTTCATTTTCAGCCGTTTTTGCGGCAATTTTCACTGCTTTAATCGCCTCCGGCATACGGTTAGTCACACGAGTACTGCAAGCCGTGAGCTGTATTTCCGTGTCGTCAACCACCACGTCAAAGACTTCTGCCGCTTCGGCGGCCGTATACCACGTCTCTGCGTTCACCGCATCATGGATATCGTCCGGCGTTACGCCGGGTTTGGCTTTAGCCAGGTACGTTTTTTCAATCCCGTCCTGAATGGTATCCAGCATCTCTGCCGCTTTCAACAAGTCGTCGGAATTACCGGACACACTAACTGCAGGCTTATGGATCATCAAAAATGTATTACTCGGCATATGCAGTTCATCGCAAGCCATAAAGATAACGCTGGCAACCGATGCCGCCCACCCGTCGATGATACCAACCGTCTTTCCCCGATGCCTTGCAATCATATTGGCAATAGCGACCCCGGCCGCTACGCTTCCGCCGTCGCTATTGATATACACATTCAGCGTCTTTCCGTCGAGCGCCTTAAGCTGCTCGCGGATATCGGTCGGCAAGACATAGCCGGGATCTGTATTCCCGTCCCAGTCGGACAGCCAACCTTTATATACATCGTCGGTAATATCGCCGTGAATATATAAATCAGCCGTCGTCGCTGTTTCGTTGCGGATTTTGAGACATCGCAGTGCGTTTTTCTCCATCCCCCTCACCTCCTTTCGCGGGCTCGCTTGCTTCTGCGCAGATGTTTTCAAGCGTGGCATAATTCTTTGAGACAAAGTGCGTGTCACCAAGCTCTCCGATTCCCGTAAGTTCTTCCATCTCGCGTACTTCATTTAGCGTATATACGCCGTTGGTAACCATCGTTTGATAGTACTGCGCGCGGGCCGTACTGTCGCCGCGGAGTTCCGCAGCAGCATTAAATTTGACATAAAAAGAAGCCCTTTCCTTTTCGGTAAAGAGCTTATAATTAATTTCCTGTTCCCACTGCGTAAAGATCGGCAGCAACGTTGTCTTAATATAGTCGAGGCCCATCGCTTCGGCGTTAGCGTAAGTCGCCCGATCAAGCTGCGCGAGCTTGTGAGGCGGTATGCGGTATACTTTAGCTACTTCATTTATGCCAAACTTCTGCGTTTCCAGAAATTGCGCCTGATCGAGTTGCATGCCCAGCTGTTTGTAGTCAAGTCCGACATCAAGAACGGCGATTTCACCGGCATTGTCCATGCCCCCATTCAGCCGTTTCCACTCTTCGCGCATGGCTTGCTTCGCCTCTTTATTCATCTTTGACGCCGTCTGTAAGACGCCACTGGCAAGTGTGCCGTTTTTATAAAAATCGTCGATGAATTTCTTGATCGCATTTTGACTGGATAACTCATCGAGTAGTGTCTTCCAAGGTGGTGTACCGACATAGCCGTCACGGCTCATTGTTTTAAAGTGCAAGACATCTGCCGCACCAAACGTATACTGCTTCCCGGCGGCGTCTTGGGTGTGATACTCCAACTTTCCGGCTGCCGTATTCAAATCGACTGTCGTATTAACCGGATCAAGAGGCCACAATGCACGCGGATATCCGTCGGTGCCCCATTCGATGTGCGCATAGCCGTTACCATACAAACCGACGTGCATCTCCAACGTTTGTTTAAAGGTAAACGCCGTCATGAAAGGATTCGGCCGATCGTACAGCAGCCTTGCCGCCGGATGCTGCATGCCTCGCCTCATATCCTGCTTTTTAAACGTGTGTATCGGAAGCTTTCCGAGATCATCTGCTAAAATACTGACACAGGCGTAAATATTAGAGTTTTTCAGCGCCTGTTCTGGCGTCATTGTATTATCGCCGCCATTCAAAGCACTAATAAGCCAGTCTTCGGGGCTGATCAGTGACCCGGTATGCGCCGGATTGGTAAAAGATTGATTGCGTATTGCTCTACGTAATAGCATTATTTACTATGCGGTCCTCCTTTCTGTTCCGGTACTTGCCCAATGATGTACGCCACGATAAAGCATTCCGCAGCAGCTACAAAAATTGCCAATATTGGATTGACGATATAGCTGCCGAAGACAGTCAACACGCAACCGATAGCAAGCAAAATATCGTCTGCGTACAGTAAAATTTTGTTCATCTTTGCCTCCTAAAAGCTAAAATCGTCGCTTAAAACGTAGTTACTGAGGTCGTCGCCGACAGAAATCCGTGCACGACTAAAGGCATTGATCATCGCAGCTATGGGGTCAATGCGATTCGTCGATTTTTCTTTATCGAGCATAATATTTTCATTGTGGTCCTTTTTCGTAACGGCATTACTGATAGCCCAATCCAACAGAGGATTGACAGGATGTAGAATCTCGCCGGCATATGCGCATTCTCGAAAGCTTTTTGTCGGCTCTGATAAGGTCATCATGCCTTGCCGAACCTCAATGCCCATATAGCCATCTTCCTCTAACTCCTGCACGTAATGCGTAGCATTATACGGATCGTAGCAAACTTCTTTAATGTTAATGCCGAGCTTTTCGGCCATCACCTGCATCCAACGTGTCATAAACCGATAATCCACAACATCGCCCGGCGTCGCCGTTAAATATCCGGCAGCAATCCAGGCCCGGTAGGGAACTTTATCCGTTTTTTCCTTACGCTGCAGCGTTTCTTCCGGAATAAAACTGTGCCCTGTCACTAAATATTTCCCGTCGACCGGTACGACAATACCGACCGACGTAAGGTCAATCTTACTGGAAAGGTCCAGGCCTACATACGCATCTGCGCCGTAGGTGTCAATCAAATCAATATCGACCGTGCCGCGGGCTTTCCATTTGGCCATATCCATATACGACATAGCGGATTGATTAACCCACAGATTCATGTTCTTCGTCAAAAAACTTTCCATCTTTTCAGGACTTTCGATGGCCGACGCGAGACGACTGCGAATATTGGCAATTCCCTCGGGATAGGTAGCGGCGATGGGATTAGCCTTAATCCAGCAATCCTCGTTTTTAACGTCATCAAGCAAATTGCCTTCTTCGTCACGATCCAATTCGTTAACCATACAAAAATAATCGGGCACGTCAAAATCAAGATCGGGATTCAGTATCTTTTCTACCAGTGGATACTCAACACGATAACACGGTCCACCGAAGTTGCTGCCCGCCGTAGTGATAATAAAAAGCAGCGGCTGCTTTCGTGCGATCATGCCGGTATTGATGACTTCCAAAATTTCATCGGTCGGATGGGCATGATATTCATCGATCAAGCCGCACTGCGGGTTTAGACCATCTCCAGTCTTGCCGTCATCTTTCGACAGCGCGCGTAATATCGAGTCGCTCTTAGGATGACGGATCACGCCATAACTCTCCGTCCATTTACCGCCAAGCATGGGGCAGCGTTTCAGCATAGCAGCTACTTCGTTGTATATAATCTTGGCCTGCAGCGTTTTAGTTGCACCGATATATACTTCGCTCATCGGTTCACCGAGCGCCATCAGCTCATAATCGCCGACGATTGCCAAAGACTGTGACTTCGCATTTTTTCTGGCCACCTGCCAATACGCCTTTTTAAATCGCCGCAATCCGGTATTCTTGTGCTTCCAGCCGTAGACATTACCGAAAATAAACCGCTGTATTGGGGCAAACTCAATAGGCTGTCCAGCCAGTACGCCTTTTGTGTGTCGATGAATTGAGGCCCAATCAAAAAAGCGCTGTGCCGCATCGTTGTCAAAGACATACGGGAAAGCCTCAGTCCCTGCCCGTTCAACGTCACGTAAAAAGCGCATGCACGCCCATCGGTGTTTCTGGCATACATGCGCCGTATCTTCGATACGTTGGCGGCTATATTCAATTAACTCTTCATCGATAGTCATACATTACCAAATCCCTTCGCAGCGAGCGGGTCCTCTTTCTTAACCTCTTTCTTTGGTACGTTTCGTACTTTGGCCAACGGATTCAAAAACAGCCGGTCTTCCATCTGTACCAGCGCTGACATTTTTGCGTTAATCGCCTTATCAAGCGTAAGCAAACCGCCGACTGACGTAAGGTAGTCAATCTTATCGTACAAGTTGGCGGCTCGGCGTGCTCCGTACCTATCCGCAAGTACTTCCAGCGTCTGCGTCGCCTCATCCTCTGTCAAATGTATATCGTTGACCGTCGCCCTATGACCAATCAGATCAAGATACTCAGAAAAGGCCACACAGTATCTCGCCATCATGCCGACGTCTGCTGACGATACAAAATCAATCCCTTTGTACAGCTTAACAATCTCTCGCCACTTCTTATATGCCTCTTTATCGGCTTTAACATATGCCGGACAGACAAGTTTCGCTTCGCCGATTTTTACTTCTTCTTTTTTTCGTTGCTTAATCTCCGCTTTCGTCAGATGGCTCGGATTACCACTCAGCATATGCATCTGTAATGGGATAGCTGGTCTACCTGCCGGCATAGTTATCACCTCTAATCAAGTACCCTGATAAGCTCAAATTTCCGAATTTTTTAAAAAGATGAGACCCACGCGGTCTTATACTTTGGTCCCAAAACATTTTTAGGGCGGGGGTATCCTCCATTTACCTAATAATTTTATTACCAAATCCACCGTTTTCTTTTGCCGTTTTGCGATTATGGCAAACGTGATTCATCGCTTGCCAGTTATTCGTGTCCCAAAACAGCTTAGGATCACCACGATGAGGAATGATATGGTCCACTACATCAGCCGGAAGCGGCTGCCCTGACGACGTACACTCAGGGCACTGGCAAACCGGATGAGACGCAAGGAAAGCGGCACGAGCTTTCGCCCACTTACTGCCATAGCCGCGACTGGCCGCGGACCCCCGCCGTATCTCTGTTGCCTTCTTGTGTTTATCGCAGTACCGGTCCTTCGTTAGCTGATGACATCCGGGATAAAAGCATTCATGCATTGGCATTACATCCTCACCCCTATCTCTCTAACTAAAAGGGACCGCTCAATGCCAAGGCGGTCCCAAATAAAGAGGTGTAAAACTTATGTTCAACTTTCACACTGATATAATACCACAGATTGATATCGCATTTAAGCAACCCTGTCTAAAATCTTTTGCATCGCCGCCAGTGCTTGCTTATGGATCTTGTGCAAATTTTGCCACGAACACCCGCGCTTATCTGGTGACTCCGTCGTCCACTCCGCTGCGATGACTTCCCACGCCTCACCCAAGAGGTACCGCTTAATAAGGAGCTGTCGCTGTTTTGCACTGGCCACTTGCGATATGTAGCCGTAGGCCTCATGCCTTAGGTCAATCAGACGATCCCACTCGGCATTGATACGTGCTCGCAGGTCCTCTACTCTGGCTATCTTATCCGCTATATCCGTTGCTATACCGCCGGATACCCGATTCGCCGAGTAGTCCGTGGCGCGCAGCGTACATATATCGGCAAACAGCCGCTCTTTTAATTTTTCCTTAGCCCGCAGATCCATGTCGATACTGCGCAGCCGATTAAGATACTCTTTAGCCGTCATTAAACATCAACTCTCTTCTATCCATTCGCCACCACTTCACCAAGCAAGTCCCCCTCTCTGAAATCGAGAGCCAATTCACTCTTTACAAATTCCCGCAGCTCCTCATATCCAACGTCACCGATACTATCACTTTGGCTATACCCATCCATCCGCCGGATTACTTTTTGTATTCTACTTTTCCCAAAGCCGTACTCATCATGCAAAGCTAAGGCAAGCTGCGTTCTAAAATACTCCAAAGCAAATTCCGTTGTATGTTGGACAGCAGCGCGCCTCATATCCTGAGTATATAGTTCAATCAACTTTTCACCATTCTTCGATTTCAATAAATCCCGTCGTTGCTTACGATTCATTGAGGGCCTCCCTATCTTCATGTATAACCTCAAATTCCGCCTGCAAGCGCAGCACCTCAAATTCAAGTTCTTTTATTTTCGGAGCTGCAAACAGTGCCGCTACCATTACGCCTATACTTGCTCCGGCCATCAATCCTACGAAAAAAGCGATTCCATACCACGCCATTTATCCTTTTCTCCTCTCAATAAACTCAATTTTAATTTTAAAATCACATACAAATGCCAATAGCATTACAGCTTTCTTGAACAGTTGCCGCTTAACCTTTGCTTCTTTATATACCCGTCCGACAGCCAAATCGCCAGTCGGGTCTTTATATGACTTCGCCATCGTATTACTCCCTTCCGAGGTTATCAACCAGATCCATTAACCCGCCTTGAACTAATTCGCCACGGTCCAGTATGCCTCCGGCTTTCACACGCAACCGCATTTCACGAAGCAGCGCAACCAATGACGACCCATAGCTATTTAACGGCTCTTTCATCTGATTGTATTCAGCCTGAGACTTAAATCCATGTTCCTCATGAATAATAGGACGAATCACATACCCAAACTCATCATCCGGTAGTAATTGGCTGCCACGAGTCCGGAGAAAGCAGAGCACATCGGCGAACTCCGGATTAATCAATGCAGCTCGGAAAAA